>JBFMFJ010000045.1:0-14517 GCA_040752235.1 Candidatus Zixiibacteriota bacterium
AGACTGTCGAAACAACACCGCATCTCCAGATAGGCATTACCTTTCAGATTTTCCGAGCGCATTTTGGCCTCATAAATCAGGCTGGCATCCTCGATATTGATATCATCAAGAACATACAATTCCACGACTATCGGCTCATCACAGGTGACTTTGATTGAGCCGTTGCCATCGGCGCTGATTTCAGAGTCGAATTCGACATATTCTTCGGAAATAATATCATTCAGGTCGGAGACAGGCAACCGCCTGATTTCGGTCGTTTTTAAATGGGCGGTGGAACAGCCGGACATTATGACTACGGCGGCAACCAAGAATATTATCGGGACAACAGATTTTTTCATATTAACTCCTTTGCTGGTATTATTTTTATCGGTCGCGCTACGTCACTCTTAAATACTTTTGAAAGAATGGCAATTCAGATTATATTTATATGAGATAAGCCAATACATATTAATATGTTAGTCTGGTCGGCCAGGTATTACTGATGCCAGATGGAATTTCAAAGCGTTAGGGAACAGTCATTCTTTTGCTGTTGTTTTATTAGAAAAAGAGACAACCATAAATGCAGAAAAAGCAAAAGAGGTTTTTATGTATAGATCCGGCAAAGTCGCCATTATCGTGATTCTCTTGTTCGTCAGCGGACCCATGATTATTTCATTACTGGAGCGGGACTCGGCCCGGACAAATCATGCCGTGGCTGATAATACTCTCATACAAGACAGTCTAAAAGGAGATAATATGCCTGATAAAATAGTCAAGACAGACACGGAATGGAAAAAAATGCTCACGCCGGAGCAATACCGGGTCGTCCGTGAAAAAGGAACCGAAGCCCCCTTTACCGGGAAATACTACAAGAATGACGAAGCCGGGACTTATGTCTGTGTCGCCTGCGGAAATGTTCTCTTCAATTCGGACACGAAATATGATTCCGGCTGTGGCTGGCCCAGCTTCTGGAAACCGGCTGCTGATGCCAATGTTGAAACGCATCCCGACTCCAGCCATGGAATGAACCGCACTGAAATAGTCTGCAGCCGTTGCGGAGCGCATCTGGGTCATGTCTTCGATGACGGTCCGAAACCGACCGGGCTTCGCTACTGTGTCAACTCCGCATCTCTGAATTTCGAAAAAGCCTCCGAGGAATAAAACCCGGCCGTCATAAATACATCTTTCCGGTTGACAAACCGGCAATAATCAGCTTTTAATGTTAAATAGGGGTCCGGATTGGTGAATGGACCGGCCTCAAAATGGTCAACCTTATGTAAGGAAAGATTATTTATGAAATTACCGGTATATGTAACGGTCGAGGAAGTCCAAAGAGTCTGCCAAGAATTGAAGATAAGTGACTGGACGAAAATGACAAAGCCGGAAGTCTCTGAAAAGGACGCAGCGATAATTCTGAATGAAATCGATGTCGACGATATGAAGGTCGTGCTGGAGGATTTTCGGCAGGGGCTGGAGGTGGAACTGGAACATGGCATCATGTTCAAGGAAGCCAATGTCACCAACAATCATCCGGTTCTGACCGGTAAAATTGTCCTGGCGCATTTCAAGGAAATGCTGGATTACTATAAACGCCTTGAAGTTGCCGAGATCGAAGGGGACATTTTCAAAGCTGTCAAGGCGGGCAAATTCGAAAAGCTGGATCGCTACCACAGAAAACTGGCCAAAGCCAAAAAGATCCTGACCGATTCCGAGGCTGCTGAGTTAGGCTGATAAACAAAATCTCCATTTATGCTGCCGGGTTTTATTCCGCCCGGCGGCTTTTTTTTACATTAATTTTCTCTGAACTAGAGTATATTATTATGGGTGCTCATTGAATCTGGCCGACCATTCCGGCATTCCTGTAGATTTCGGATATAGCATTAGTAGTAAAAAATAAAGGGGCCCAAAAACGGCAGGGAGGTGTTCTATGAAGACCTTTGTCCTGATGACCAAGCTGGCATCCTCCAATGCACGTCTGGTTGAAATCGGCGCCAAACATAAGGATCGCGCCTGGAGCGGACGCGCCTGGCTGAAAGAAATCGAAGAAAAATGTCCCGAGATTAAATTCCTGGCGCATTATGCTCTGATGGGTTACTGGGATTCCATGCATATTTACGAGGCGCCAGATGAGGAAACGGCCGCAGTGGTTTCCATGATGACGCGCGCTCATGGTGCCGCTCAGGTCGAAAGCTGGCTGGCTCTGCCATACGAACGCATTCTCAAATTGACCGAAGAGATGGAGTGTCCGAAAAGGGAGACAACGGAATAGTCTCCTGCTGCCGTCACCGCCTGAATCGGCAATCCTGGGCTGCCGGGCCGTCACCCGGCAGCCGCTTTATGTACGCCAATTCGCATGCCGAAAAGCATTTGCCTCCGGTGTCATAATCGTTTAATATTACCTGAAAGAAAATAATGTCTCGGAGGTATGAATGTTTTCTCGACGGACAGTTGCGGGGCTGCTGATAATTTTCGCTGTTATAATTCAATCCGCCAGTGCGCAGGACAACCCAGTCTGTCCCGATGATGTCGCGGCGGTACTGGATTCAGCCGGTAATAGAGCGGAACTGGAAAAAGTCCTGATGCATTATCAAAGTGATACCGATACACTCAAATACAAGTCCGCCTGTTACCTGATAGCGAATATGGAAGGTCACTGCTATGCCACATATGCCCTGAAAGATACGCTTGAAAACGAGCATGAACTGAATGTCCTGGCCTATCCCAGTTTCGACAGCCTTCTTGTCGAGCTCGACAGCATGGAAGCCAAATATGGCACTCTCGATTTCGGTCGCAAGGATTTAATTTACGATAAAGATGTCATAACCGCCGTCTTTCTGATAAACCAGATAGACTATGCTTTCCGGGCCTGGCGTGAGCGTCCCTGGGCCAAAAGACTTACATACGAGCAGTTCAGGGATTATATCCTGCCCTATCGGGGAAGCAATGAACCGCTGGAAGACTGGCGGCAATACTTCTGGGAAAAGTACGATAGCATCGAAAGTTTCATGACCAATCCCGAGGACCCGATCGAGGCAGCCTCGATCATAAATGACAGCGTCATGTCATGGTTCAAATTCGACAGCCGCTATTATCTTCACCCGACCGACCAGGGATTGTCGGAAATGCTCGATAACAAACTGGGACGCTGCGAGGATATGACCAACCTGACCATTTACGCCATGCGTGCCAACGGGCTCGCCGTCACCAGCGACTACACCCCGCACTGGGCCAATGCCGGGAACAATCATGCCTGGAATTCCATTGTCGATGCCGAGGGCAGGGTGATCCCGTTTATGGGCGCGGAAAGCAACCCGGGCAAGTACGCCCTGCAATACAAACTGGCCAAGGTGTACCGTAAAATGTACGGAAATCAAAAGGATAATCTGATTTTCCAGGAACGAAAACAGGAAAAAGTCCCCGGATGGCTGGCCGGAAAAAGTTATATCGATGTCACCGCTGCCTATATCGATGTTTGCGATGTCCCTATAACACTCAAAAACGAAATTTCCGATTCGGTCGATATCGCTTATCTTTGCGTCTTCAATGACAATTATTGGCGAGCGATCAACTGGGGAAGAATCGAAAACGGCATCTCGCTGTTTCCTGATATGGGCACCGGTATCGCCTATATTTCGGCGCTTTATATAAATGAAAAGATCGAACCCTGCGGCCCGCCGCTTATATTGCACGATGATTGCAGCATGGAAAACCTCGCGGCCGACAGCAGTCAGATGATTTCAATAACCGTGGTTTCGACGACGCAGGTGAAACAGGATACATCGACCGAAGGTGTCGAGGTGACCCATCTGAATCCAAATAAAGAGTACGAGCTGTTTTTCTGGGCCGACGGATGGCAATCGCTGGGGAAGAAAATGGCGGGTGATACGCCTCTGGTTTTCGAAAATGTCCCGGGCGGCGCATTATATCGATTGGTGGAAGAGGGATCTGATAACGAAGAAAGAATTTTCACATACGGCGACGGACGACAGATCTGGTGGTGAGGCCTTTAATAGATATTGAGATTTTTTACTCGATTTTATAATCGTTGCTGTCTATATTTGATATGATTCGGATGAGCGGAGAATAATTTGGATGAATATACCGATTTTAACACTGGTTTACGCTGTTGCGATGATATTACTGGGTGTCATCGGGTTTACCGTGACCGGTTCCGCCAGTGTTACCGCTTTGATACCGGCTTATTTCGGAGCGGTAGTATTGATTTTCGCTCTTCTGGCTTTCCGAGATAAATATCGTATGCGGGCCATGCATGCCGTATCGCTTCTGAGCCTGATAGGATTCGTTGCAACCATATCGGGTTTGCTAAAATTGCCGACGCTTCTGTCTGGCGGTGAAGTGGCCCGGCCTGCGGCTGTAGTCAGTCAGTCGATCATGGCCGTACTGTCATTATTGTTTTTCCTGCTTTGCCTTAAATCATTCGTTGATGCCCGCCGGGGGGCGACCGGGCAGGGAGGTCAAACATCATGAATACCGTTACCTACGGTAACAGGACATATCAGGTCGACAACGATGGCTTTCTGATTGATTTCGACCAGTGGGATGAAGAGTTCGCTATCGGCCTGGCGCCGCATCATGGCATCATGCACGGCCTTACCCGCGGACATTGGGATGTTATTTTCTTTGTCAGAGAAAATTTCAAAAAATTGGGGCGATGTCCGCTGGTGTACCAGACATGCAAGATGAACAATCTGAAAATTCGGGAATTAAAAACACTTTTTCCCAGCGGCTATTTGCGCGGGGCATGTAAGCTGGCCGGGTTGACGTACAAAGAAGGTTTTTATGGAATGGGGCAGGTTTCGACCGCTCTCGAAAGGCTTGCTTCGGATCTGGGCGAGAGTGTTGTCGCCATAACGGAGGCGGTCGATTCCGAAGAGGAAAAAGCATACCGGACCAATATCCGCGGTTTTCTGCTTGATCCGGCAGAATGGGATGAACAATTCGCCATCAATAAGGCCTATGAATTGAAAATGCCGATGGAATTGTCCGAAAAACACTGGCGGATTATTTACTTTCTCCGCGACCGATTTAAAATGGCCGGCATTGTCCCCACGGTTTACGAAACCTGCGAGTCATTCGACATGGAAATAGAAGAACTGGAGCGATTGTTTCCCGACGGCTATCATCGAGGCGCAGTCAAGATAGCCGGATTACGCGTTCGTTAACTGACGGCCTCGGCCTTTTTCCCGAAGGCACTGATTGCCTCATCGATTGAATCATAAACATCGAAGACCGACATCAAGCGCGTTATTGTTAACAGAGAATTGATTCTGTCGGTGATATTCACGATTTTCAACTGGCCTTTGTTGTTCCGCATGGCGGCCAGCGACGTGATCAACATTCCCATTCCCACCGAACTCATCCACTCCACCCTGGCAAGATTGATGATCACTTTCTTGAAACCATTGTTAATGTACTCATGCATCTTGCCGTGAAACATAGTGGCATCATTGCCACCGATTACCTTACCCTCAAGACTGATTATAGCCACCCCATCCCTGAAATCATCTTTCATCTTCATGACAGCTCTCCATTTCTCAAATTTATGGTCAGATCGGATGGTACTAATGGAACGAATATGACCACGGATTGTTTCGTCTTTATGATTTATACGGAAAAAAAGCGACCGGTAATATCTCTTTTGTCGAAAATACTTGAATCCGAACATAATATTCGATAGCTTTTATTGTCTGTAAAAGTAATCCCGGGAGGATCAAGTATGACCGTAGAAAGCCCGCCGAAAAAATTCGTTTGCCCGATCTGTAATCTGGATAAACCTAAAACCGAAGGCCGCCCGGCTTATCTTGTTCATGGGCCAGTTGGGGAACTTATCAGAAAACAACACCCTGACTGGGACCAGAATCATATAATCTGCAATTCCTACCTCAACAGGTTTCGCACCGAGTTTGTCGAGGATGTGCTTGAAAACCAGCGTGGTGAGCTGTCAGCCATCGAGAATGCCGTCATCGACAGCCTGAAAGAACAGGATGTTCTTTCAAAAGATATAAACGCTGAGTTTAGTAAGGAATTGACTTTCGGCGAAAGACTTGCGGACAAAGTCGCCGCATTCGGCGGCAGCTGGCGCTTCATTGGTATTTTTGCCGGTATTCTGATAGTCTGGATTTTGATTAATACTATTGTCCTGCTGACCCGGCCTTTTGACCCATATCCTTTTATCCTGCTTAATCTTTTATTATCCTGTCTGGCGGCTATTCAGGCCCCGGTGATTATGATGAGTCAAAACCGGCAGGAAGCCAAGGACCGCCTCCGGGCGGAGCATGACTATCAGGTTAACCTTAAAGCCGAAATCGAGATAAGGCAGCTTCATATCAAACTCGACCAGTTGATTAATCATTTCTGGCAGAGGCTACTGGAAATCCAGCAGATCCAAACCGACCTGATGCGCGATCTTACCGACAGGTCGGATAATAAGAGGTGAGCGGCGGGCAAATCGATTTTTTCGAATATTATTTTATTATTTGAGGTATATTGAGAAAACAAGGAGTGATAATATATGTCCGGGGCACACATAGCATCATCAGCCGCAGCTATTGCCGCTGCCAAGGCTGCCGAGCGGATGAGAGAAGAGGAGGAGAAAATGACCTCTTATAATAAAGATGACCTGAATGGCTGGGAATTCAAGATCATGCGCAGCAATCTCGGCAGTTTTTCGAAATATGAAAAGGTCAAGAAGGTATGCGATGAGGAAGCTAAGGCGGGCTGGGAACTGGTGGAAAAATTCGATCAGTATCGTCTGCGGTTCAAACGCCGGGTGGAGATGCGTGCCAAGGATCAGTATCTCGATTTTGATCCCTATCGTACCGGTCTCGGCGGCGGCGGTGGAGTTGTGGCATTGATAGTGGGTCTGTGTCTTCTGGCCCTCGGAGCGCTTATTATGCTGGTGGTTTATCTCAAAGGGCAGCATATCCAGGTCGAACCGGCCGGGATTGCCATGATTGTTGTATCCGTCGGTATTCTTGTTTTATTGCTGGGTTTAATATTCGTGAGGTTCAGAAGCGGCAAAAGACGTTAGCGGGACACTATTGCTGTATTAATAGAATGGCCGGGGAAATACCCTGACCATTTTATTTTTTCTCTGAAGAATTGCACCTGAAATGGGGCAATCTTATTTCGGTGGTTTGATACCTAAAATCCGCAGGTAATGAAAAATCTGGCTCCGGTGATGAATGTCATGTTCGAGGATATGCGTGAAAATCCAGTAACCGTTTTTCTCGATTTTCCACTGCCGGCCCTCATGAACACCTTCGCGGATATACACTTTATCGAGGATACTTGTCGGTTCGGCGAAAAAACGCTCCAGTCTCAGCCAGTGTTCCTCGAGATGTTTGGCGATCTCCGCTTTAGGCGGGCATTTTTGCCCACGTATTGCCAGTTCTACCGCCGCTTTGCCTTTGATGATGTCATCATACCACCAGTCCGAGGTCTCGCAGATATGCAGGAAGACCTGCCCCAGCGGTATCATGTTTTCGGCCGGTTTCCAGTCGAGTTTGTCTTCCGGCGCCAGATCGAAGGCGGCCATAACCGTCTTCTTGTATGGCCCGCGCCAGAATTCGACCTGCTGCTCCAGCAGCTTGTTGTTGTCGGTCAGCATCCTTTCCTCCCGGGGTTTGGATTTACAGGATATACGAAAAAGGTAATCTTAAGTTTTATTAATAGTCAATATCATAATCGCAGGCGAGTTGGGTGCCCCACCCCTAGAGGTGGGAATTTTGATTATGAAAAACATCCCCACATGATTCAGCGTTTCACTTTGAATCAGACTTGAGGCTGTCACACATACGTTTTCCCCTTATCACGTCAAAGCCTTCATAAACACGCTTGCTGTCATGTCACAATTTCCCAATTGGCAATTGGGAAATCAGGACATGACAGAACGTTAACGGCTTGCAATCGTATAAAATTGCTGTCAAAATGATGTATTCATATTGCATTTTTCGGCAATGAATTCTCTGTAATATTAATGAGTCCTTTCGCTTACACAGAATTGGGTTCGTTTTCCTATTTTTAAACATGCTGCATCTTTTTTGTAGTAAAATTGCGGGCAGAGGCCCGTTCCGGCCTTCAGTCTACCCCAATGACATATCCATCTCGATTCGAGCCCACTTGACATATTTATAGCCACAGTGATATTCATATCCCTCTATAATACCACTCAAAGATATTTACCATCAAAGTGGTGGGGATTTTGATTGTATCCTGATTCAAAATGGCAGGAGTCAAGAGACTCCTGCCCTGCCGGTACTGGCAATGATAACAAGTATGATTCCAGATCCTGTTATAATCAAGGCCAATAGCATAAGTGAAAATCTTGAGAGCGTCGGGGCTTTAATGGCCACCACAGGCTCACGACCGTTCTGAAGATCAGTTATATTGCTAATTGATAATGGTGCGGAATAAAGTCGGACTTCATCGATCAAGCCCGGGAAATAGGTATGGCCTTCATGCCAGAGTTCAGCCGGGTCAATGTTAATATATAAATCAAGGGTGTTGGGGGCGATAACACGAGTTTCATCATAGACAGCATCCAAAATTCCATCAATATAGATTTTCACATTATCGCTCTCAAGCGAACGATCATATGTAATTGCAATAAAATACCATTGCCCATTATTCCAGTTACTCTTATTTGATGTCAAAAATGTCCAAGTTCCACTTCCAAAGCCAAGTCCTATACTTAATTTCCCGTCATAATATACATTCAGGCCGACAAAATAGCCTGTCCGATATTGAGGATCACCGCCTGATCCATGCCATTTGCCCACAAGGTGATAATTTTCCTGAAATCCCGAGTCTATATCAAATGCAGGATTGAACCATAGTGATATAGACATTGCGCCGGATACATTAAGACTCGGAGAGTCCGGCACCATAACGTTATCATCAATTCCATCAAATTGCAGAGCATTGTCGAATAGAGGCTGTCCGAAGATCCAATCAGCCCCATTCACGATACCATGATTAGCATATACACTACTATCATGAGCAGTATCTCCATACGTTTCGTTGAAAGGCCAATATCCTCTTAGTGATTGCCCCAAAACCGGGCAACTAATCAATAAAAACAACATAGTCTTGTAAAAAAGTGATACCATATAATACCTCCAGGTAATGAGTACGCATTTGCACACCGATCCACTAAATGGAATAAATATCACGATGCTATTCTAAGGAATAAGTCCGATGATGTTGTCGACGATAGACTATGTTTAAATATATTTATAAAGGGCAAAGGATGCAATTACAAAATATTAATAATAGAATAGCCAGGATTTTCCCTCATAAAAAAACAGCATCTCAATTAATGCATAATTCATTGCCTCCCTATCAATTACCCCTATTAATCACCTGCTGTCGCATAGATATAATGGCAGGTGAATTACTTTGATAATAAACGAATCCCCCTCCCGGCGGGAGCCGAGAGGGGGGCTTTGACAGGCAGGATCCCTCCCACAAGGATCATACTGAGGATAACCTGTGGCCTTCAGCGTGCGGCCTTTTCGCATGCCTCCGGCCACAGGTGTATGGAGGATACAATGGCATTACTCACCCGAGAGTGTGATCGTTTCGGGTTTAGTTTCAACTTCAACGGATTCATCAGTCGATTCATCCGCATTCTCTTCGATAACATCTTCCGTTATCTCAGCCGGTTCTTCGACAACCGGTGCCTCCTCGATTAACTGAATGTCAGCATCTTCAGCGATTTCTTCCGGTTCGGCTGCTTCATCAAAGGCCTGCACTTCTTCAGTCTCCGGCGGGCCCTGAATCTCCTCGGCGATAAAACCGGGTTCAATCAGGGTTTTCAGGAATGATCCGGATTTCAGAAGAAGACCATCGCTGTCGGTCCCGGCAATGACTTTACCTTCGAATTTCTGCACGACATTGACAATCCTGTGCTCGAGAGTGCGTGCCGGATAGAGATTGTTGTCGAACATTCCGATGACACCATTGTCGGTGGCGATATAGACCACCCAGCCAGAGGCATCGATATCACGGATGACATTCGAGGGCAGACCGTTTTCAGTAGTCCAGGTATCCCATGAGCCGCCGTCGAAAATGTACATGGCATCATTGGTGCCGGCATAGACAAAACCGCGGCTGTAATCGAGGCAGTTGACATAATCGAAGATGGAGGTATCACGAATCAGGTAACGCTTTTTGAATTCGTCACCATCCATCCGGAACAGTCCCTTACCGAAAGTGCCGACCCAGAGACCGTCCTCATCGGCAGTCATGGCGGTCACCGGGATATCCTCACGAACCAGCCTGATATCATTATCAGCTTTGGAGTACAATCCCTGATCGGTCCCGATCATCAGCTTGCCTTTGTACGACTGCAGAGCCCTGATCGGTTTGTCAAAATGATGTCGGACTGTTTCCAGAGCGCCGTTCCTGAAGAGATACAGATTATCACCGCCGACAAAGATTTGATCACCGTGCATGGCGACGGCGTTGAGTTTTTCGCCGGCATCGATGGCGCGGTAGGTTGAATCAGCCAGGCTGTAAACTATCAGACCTTTATCGAACACGGCATAGACAACCGAATCGACAACGATGAGATCGGATATAGCGCTGAAACGGCTTCCGGTATATTTATCGTGCTTGACCGGGGCCTGGGCGAATTGAGCATCAACCATCTGGTTAATGACCGAATCAGTGATTTCGCCAACCACCTGTTTGACCACCGAGGTCGGTTTTTGTTTTTCGTCGGAAGAGCATCCGGCGATAACGAGCGACAGTATAATGATCGCTCCCGCTGCTGCATGGAGTGACTTTTTGAACATAACAACCTCCTTTAAGGTTATGGGTTTTCTTTTTCAGCTCCGTTTCTATGCCTATTCAATTGTTGTGCCAAAATGTTATGTTGTTGTATGACAAACAGATAGCCAAAACGAGACCATTTGAAGGCAATAATAAATGTGTCAAATCTGACACAAAGGCCGATATAGATTGTATAAGTTGTTAGAACTTATTATATTGGCTGTGTCAAAAATGACACGCATGTCAGACATTATCGGAGGGATTATTTTGGCCATCAACAAAAGGAATCAGCCCCGGTTAACTGTATGTTAAGAAGATATCGTACCATAGCGATTTTTATATGTGCCGTTGTGCTTCTCGTGGTCGGAGAAATACAGGCGGCGCAGTTGCAAAGTAAGGTGTTGCAATACAAGTTGGATCGACTGTATTTCTCATTCGGTGAGGAAGCATTTATTTTCAAAAATGGTCTCTTTATCCTGTATGATGGTGCCGACTCGATTCTGGCCGGGAAGATTGAATTATCGCAACCGGGGGTTTCATACAGTTTTCCGCTGGCGGATTCACTTGTGATAGATGATATGGATTCGCTCTATGCACTGATTGAAACGGCGGATATCGACAGTGTAAGCCGGATTCGAATCGGTTTTGATCTTCCGGAGTTTCAGAAACTCAATGAGAGACATAATGAAAATATACCGGGTGAAATAGCCCCGGCGCTCCAATTCCTCACGACGGCGGGGAACATTCTTGAAATAGCCTTCTATGAGTCATTCATGGAAATGACCATGGCACTCGAGGCGCATCAAATCGACGGCTTTATTTCCATGAATGAGTACAGGCCATCAAATGATGCTGTAACGACGACGGCCTGCCCGGCGGAATTTTTTGCGGCATTGCTGCCGGTAATATCGCACCCGGTCAATAACCGGGGGATATTATCGACTTCGATGTATTATCGTTTCAATGAGGCGCAGTCGGCTGCGTATTATAACGGCGACGGCGCCAGACCGTTCAATACCCTTTACCTCAAGGATTCAACGGGATCCCGTTTTTATGAATACAATCCTGAAAGAGGACGCAAATTATTGAATGCCCTCGATAAAAAACCGAAGGAGATAGCGATAGCGGTTTCCGAGAGGACATTGTACAAAACAGCCAATTATTTCATTGATGTTCTTAATCGGGATCGCATGAAGTGCCGTCTGGAAAAAGACCGTAATAAGAATCACGATATATATCTGGATTTTGTAACGATTTCCGAGGATGATCCTGTCACCAGTCTCAGGTATATCGTGAATGTTATCGCGGCAGATACGTCTGCGGGCGATCCGGTCAATACAGTGCTGAGGATTATTGACAATTATATCAGACGCGGCGATGCCATGATGGGCACCAATGAGACAGCATATTATTATAACCGGGCCGAGCGCAGTCTGGTCGATGACCTGGGAGTATTTCCGTTGTATCGTCCGACCATATACATGACATCATACAAGTATATTACCGGTTTTACCTATGACATGTATATAAACAGTCGTTTCGATGAAATCGGCCGAATCATACTGCCGGGGGATAATGCCAAATGACCTTTACCGGCAAAATACGTATTTATCTGATTTTGATAGCGCTGCTGCCGCCTCTGACGGTGATGGCTGTTATTTATTTCAGTTCGATGCAGCAGGTGGAAAATTCCACGTATCAGAACGCATATAATGATCTCAATATTCTAATCAGATTGTACGAGACATACGAGGGGGATCTTCGCAGCAAGGCGGAGCAATACGCGGTGTCATCACCCATGCAAAAAGCGGTTTTGCTTGTCAAAGCAGGGCGCCTGAATGAGGTAAAACTCGCTGAGAAACCGGTGGAACTTGATTTTATGGAGATTATCGACGGTACAGGAAAAGTCCTAGCCAGCAGTCATCGCCCGGGTTTGACAGGCAATATAGTGCAGGATTGTTTCGCGGGCGTCCGCAGGCCGGTGTATGGATTTATGGAGACTCTCGAGTATGATCTGAACGGACGGCATGCGGCATTGGTTTATCTCTATCCGCTCGATAATAACCTGCTGATGTATTGCGGAAAATATATCAATGAAAATCTCTTAAATGTGCTCGGAGCGGTCAGAACCGCCGAATTCACGGTGTTATTCAAGGCTGGAGCCGACTCAAGTCAGGTTGATCTGGGCGGGATGAACAAGAACGAATTGTATGAGAAAGACGGCCGGATATATGCCATTCTGGCCGGCGGCGGAGAATCGGGGTATTATTTGATTTCCGAATATTCCGGAGGCGGCGGGGCAATCGTTATAGCCTCGATTCTGAAAGCCACCGGTGCGGTGGCGGCGGTGTCCATCCTGGCTGCTATTTTTCTCGGAATATTTATCACCGGGCGGGCCAAGCGGGAAATCGACAACCTTGTCACGGCGACGGGTCGGGTGGCACAGGGTGATTTTTCGACACCGGTTATGGCTTATGAGGAGGGCGAATTTTCGCAACTGGCCGATTCGATCAGCGAAATGATGATAAAACTGAAAAGACTTCAAAGAGAGTTGGCCACAACGGAAAAGATTGCGGCCTGGAAAAGTATCGGGCAGAAAATCGCGCATGAGGTGAAAAACCCATTGACGCCGATCGCGCTGTCGGTTGATGACCTGAGGCGTTCCTACATTGAGAAGCTGCCCGATTTCGAGAAGACATTGATGGAATGCACGACGACGGTGCGCGAAGAGGTCCGAAGACTGACCAGGCTGCTGGATCAATTCGTCAGTTTTGCGCGAATGAATGCTCCGACAATAAGCGAAGTGAAGGCAGGGCAGTTTATAGATAGTATTACAGCATTGTACCAGCGCAATATTGAAAGGGGCCAGCTGCGAATGGTAAATAAGAGTCGGCGGCAATATTTTCAATTTGATCCTGAGGCCATCAAGCAGGTTTTTCTTAATACAATCAAAAACAGCTTTGAATCCGGCCCCGACATAAAAGTAACTATTACCATAAGTGACACGGTTGAAGGCCTGGAAATACTAATAGAAGATGACGGCCCGGGATTTGCGGCTCATATTCTGGAAAGGCGGTTTGAGCCTTATCTATCGGGGAAAAAGGACGGATCAGGGCTGGGCTTGATTATCTGCCAGCGAATTATTCATGATCACGGTGGAGTGATTGATATATATAATCGTCCCGAAGGGGGCGCTGGCGTTAACATTAAAATACCTTTTGAAAATGGCCAGAATACTAATAATTGATGACGAGGAAAATATCAGAACGACCTTAAAATCGGCCCTTGACCGGCGGGGTCATGAGACGGTTACGGCATCTGATTATAAACAGGGCAGGGAATATTCCCGAGCCGAATTCGATTTGATATTTCTTGATGTAATGTTACCGGACGGTAATGGTCTGGAATTGCTGAAGGAAATATTGGCAGTTGATAAGCATCAAACGGTGGTCATGATTTCAGGGCATGCCGATGTTGATATGGCGGTCGAAGCGATTCATGCCGGGGCCTATGATTTTATAGAGAAACCGCTCTCGTTGGACCGGGTCCTCATAACAATCGATAATGCCACCCGGGCCAGCCGATTATTGACCGAAAAAAACCGACTGTCCTCGATTCTCTATGGCTATTTTATCGGGGAATCACCGGCAATAAGGAAACTCCAGGAGAATATCGCCCGATCAGCGCCGAAAGCATCGCGTTTTCTCATTCTGGGCGAAAACGGGACCGGGAAGGAACTGG
>JBFMFJ010000046.1:0-14427 GCA_040752235.1 Candidatus Zixiibacteriota bacterium
CCGCAATCATATTTGACGGGCATTAAAGAGGTCTGGGAGATCCCCGAGGGACGCCTGCGCGATGGCGAGGTCATCCACACTTTCGGCTGGCCGCAGCCGGGGGAAGAATATGGGGGCGGCTTTATTTATAAAATGAAGGGCAATATGGCAGCCGTCGGTTATGCCGTCGGCCTCGACAGTCCCAATCCGACCAATGATCCTCATTATAAGTTCCAGTTGTTCAAAACTCATCCTCTCATTCGCCGCATTTTTGAAGGCGGAAAGATGCTTCACTACGGGGCCAAGACCATCCCTGAGGGCGGATACTATTCGATGCCGTGCCTTTACGGGGACAATGTTCTGCTGATCGGTGACAGTGCCGGTTTTCTCAATTCACAGCGGTTGAAGGGAGTTCATCTGGCCATAAAATCGGGCATGATGGCAGCCGAGACCGTTTTCGACGGACTCAGGCAGGGTGATTTCAGCGCTCCGGTTTTGAAGGGGATGCAGGATCGATTTGAAACATCGTGGGCCAAAGACGAGCTCTATCGCGTGAGGAATTTCCATGCCGGCTTCGGAAACGGCCTGTTCATGGGAATGATCCATTCCGGTTTTCAGATGATTTCCGGGGGACGCGGCTTGATCAACAATAAGGAGACAGAGCCGGATTATAAGCACATGATGCCGCTCAGTGCGTATGTCGCCCGTTATGGCGAGGAAAACACCAAACATGCTCTCAAGTTCGATAATGTCTATCTCTTCGACAAGCTGACCGATGTTTATCGTTCGGCCACCAAGCATGAAGAGGAACAGCCGTCGCACCTGGTGATTGCCGATGTCGACATCTGCAACAACCAGTGCGCGGAAGAGTACGGCAATCCCTGCCAGTATTTCTGCCCGGCGCAGGTATATGAGATGGTCGATGATGAAGCGCGTCCGGGGAAGAAGAAGCTCCAGCTGACGCCTTCCAACTGCGTGCATTGCAAGACCTGTGATATCGCCGATCCGTATCAGGTCATCAACTGGGTAACTCCCGAAGGGGGCGGCGGCCCGAATTATACGAACTGCTGAGAAAACTGAGACATAATAAGAAAGGGCGGGTACGAATGACCCGCCCTTCCTTTATGGGTGAGTGGAGAGATGACTAAACAACATCAGCCGGTTCACGGACAGATTCCGGCTTCTTTTCAAAAGTCTGCTGCGGCTGAGGAGCCGGACCTGAGGCCAAAACGATTAAGGCAATCAGGTTAATAAACGGCAGAAGCATCAGAACTCCCCAGAACGCTTCTTTCTGGCGCGCCTTGGCTATTTCAACCCAAATCATTGCATAGGCACCGATGTTGACAAAGGGAATGAAATAGTAGACAAACCAGTACCAGGCTTTTCCGGCCAGCTCAACTGTCTGATAAATGTTAAGCACCGGGACAAACGACCACCAGGGATATTTATGGCCGACTTTATTGGCTATGGCATACTGGCAGCCCGCGTAGTAAAAATAGAGGGCCAGCCAGAAGAACCAGAGTATGCCTCCGAACATGCCGGACTCGTTCATAACAACCTCCGAATGAATTTAGAATTATTGATGGATGATATCCATTTTAGCTATTTAATATTATCGACCACTCCATCCTTAATATTAGTAATATTGGAAAAAACAGATTTCGGAAAATTCGGGCAGTTGCAGATAGACGTTTCAACTCGAAACAACCCGGCTGTATAAAATCTCCGCCCGGATGTGAAATAATTTTATCTTATTTTGTTGAAAGACGAACGGTTATGGCTATAATACGTATTAGAATTTGTAAGTGAGATAAATCGCATAGAGGATATTTAAGTGCTTATAAAAGTCATTGCCGCCCAGATCGAACTCGGGAGGACTCTCAACCTTGAGGAAAATCTTATGATTTTCAAGCAGCGCCCTGATTTTGTCTGCCTGCCCGAGTACTTTCTGGTCGAGAAAACATCACCCGATTTTGCCCGCTCCGCATTAAAAATCAGAGACAATGTTCAGTACCTGCAGACGCTTTCCGACGGGCTTTCAACCTGCCTTATTGGTGGGTCCGTGGTTGAAGCAGAGGGCGATTCATTATATAACAGTTGTTATATTTTTAACCGGGGTCAGTCGATCGGGCGCTATCGGAAATTGAATCCGGTCGAAGGGGAGATGAATAAAGGGATTCTCCCCGGCGACAGAATTTTTTCCGCCGTGATTGAAGATGTCAGGGTTGCCGTCCTGATTTGCGCCGATGCGCTTAATATCGGGATATTCGAGGAACTGGCCCGGCATAAGATTGACATAATTTTTATACCCACGACCTCTCCGTTCCGCCCCGGAGAAACCAGGCTGGAAAAATTCAAAAGGGATAATGACATTTATGTCCGGGGGGCCGAGGTTTCCTCAAGCTATATTGTCAAATGCTGCGGTATTGGAACATTATTTGGGAAGAAGCTTCAGGGCCGTTCACTGGTCGCCTCGCCCTGGGGAATAATCCGCCGTGTTGAACCGCACGCCGAGCAGTCCGAAAGCCTTATGTCGCTGGTCCTTGATATTGAGGAATTGCGGGATTTCAGAAATAAGAAGAAACGCGCTCCGGCCGGTTCGAAAGTCTCAAAATAAAAAAAGGGACACCGTGCAGGTGTCCCTTATATCATTCATTCAAGTCTTAATAGCCGGAATAAAACTGATCGACATAATTCTCGATTTTGGCGCTCTTCGTCAGATTATCAAACCAGCGGCCATAGGCATCCTGGCTTTTCTTCAGTTGCACCGCAAAGTGCACCGAATCCTGTTTCTGGTTGAAATCTTCCAGATTCGCCGATTGTTTGTCGAGCAATGTCAAAATGGCTGCCCCGCGATCATATTCCACCGGCGGCGTGATGCCGTTAATATTCGAGAGGCTGAAGGCCGCTCCGATGACCTCGGGAGCCCGCCCGATGCCGGGAATCAATCCGTTGCGGTTAAACAAATCGGTTTGATCATATTTATATCCGTATTTCTTGGCGGTATTATTGAAACTGTTCCCGGCGATAATGTCGTTATACATGACCCGGACCGTATCAACAGCCATCTTCTTGGCATTTTCTTTTCTCATCTTGGCTTTGATAGAGGCCTCGGCCTTGTCAAATTCCGTATATTCTTCGGGCAGATGTGATGCCACTGACAATACGAAATAGTTATTCTCAGTTTCCATCATATCCGAGACCGTTCCGATTTCCTTTTCAAAGGCAAAATCATTGACCGCCGGATCAATCCCGATATATGAGATATATCCATTCCGATAGAATGGCGTTGTCGTCTTTATTTCATAATTGTAGGTTTCCGCCGCCTGCTTAAACCCGACCTCTTTGGCCTCCTCGGCAAATGAAGTAGCGCTGCTCGAAAGGCCTTCAAGAGTTTCCTGCGAAGGCTGGACCTTGAGAAGGATATGTGCCGCGTTACGTTTTTCCATCATCTGGGGTTTGTCGGCGCCTCGCGGAGTTCCCATTTCTTCCTTCACGCCCAGGAGTTTGATAATATGCCAGCCAAAACGCGAGCGAACCGGTTTGCTTATTTCATTGACGGTCAGGGCAAAAGTGGCGCTGTCGAATTCGGTAACCATTCTGCCGCGCTCAAACCAGCCCAGGTCTCCGCCGGAGGCCGCGCTGGCGTCCTCAGAAAAGCTCTCAGCCAGCTCGGCAAAATCGGCTCCGGCCACGGCCGAATCATATATGTCCTTCGCCTGGGCATAGACACGCTGCCAGTCGTTTTCGGACGGGACCTTGTCGAAAAGCACCAGGTCTATGGTCGCCCGCTCCCGGAGTTTGTAATCCTCTTTATGCGAATCATAATAGGCCCGCATTTCTTCAGTTGTCGGATCCTTCACGATTGTCTCGAATGGCTCGGATGAAACATTGATAAAGCCGACTTTAACCTTTTCATTATCCGCCAGGAAGGCCTCCATAACCTCGGCCGGGGTGACTCTCACCGTGCTGAGGATCTCAGCCTGGAGCTTTCCGCGTTTGAGCTCCGGCGTAACCATCGCCTCGAGTTGGGCCCAAAACGGGGCGTTCTGAGCGCTGAGCATGGCTCCCATATATTTTTGATGATCGAACTTGCCGTCGGTCATAAACTGCGGCGCCTGCTGGACAATTTGCGGAGGATACATCTTGAGATATGTATATAACTCATCATTGGATATCGTGATATTTCTCTTTTCCACCTCGCGGTTGATTAGAAAGTCGGCGACAAGCTGAGACCAGGCTTGATCCCTGATTTCCTTTTCTTTTTCCGGAGGAATTTCATCTTCTGTCTTGTCCTGTTCCTGACGATACAAACCTGAATAGTAACGACTGTATACCGCTACGGGAATATTCTCACCGTCGATGACACCGACTGTATCTTTGGGCTTTTCCGAAAATCCGCCGCCTCCCCAGCTGAATATGATTGTGCAGATAAAGGCAATCAGCACCAGAAGCATAATGGGACCGATCATTTTTCTCAAGAATTCAAACATCGAGTCTATTCCTCCGAAAAAATATTTTTACATTGACCCGTTAATATATGCCAAATTTCTATTTTCGCAAGTCGGATATTTAATGTCAACACTATTCTTTTACAAATTGTTTTGACTTTGAACCAACCACGCCATAATTTGTTAAAACTTTTGATATGAATATCTTATCGACCATAAGTAAAGCCTTGTTAATCATCCTCATTTCAGCGGTTCCGTTTGCCGTTGGAGCCGACCGGACCTGGCCGGTAAAGGGGGATATAGATCTCTCCTCGACCTTTTGCGATTACCGGCAGCTTCATTTTCACGGCGGAATGGATATCAGAACCGGCGGAGTCGAAGGTCGGCAGGTCTTTTCACCGGTCGATGGTTACGTCTGGCGAATAAAATATTCTTATATTGGTTATGGCAAAGCAATCTATCTTATGGACAGCCAAGGATTTATATATGTTTTTGGACATTTGTCCGGTTTGTCCGACCGGCTGGATAAAATTGTAAAGGAAATTCAATACACAAAAGAAAGCTACAGTTTTGACACCACTTTTTCAAAAAGCCAGTTGCCGGTCAAACAGGGGGAATTAATAGCTCTGTCCGGCCAGACCGGTTTTGGCGGTCCCCACCTTCATTTCGAAATCAGGAATCCTCAAAATATGCCGCTGAACCCGCTGACCAACGGATTTCCCCTACCGGACAATTCTGCACCCGTTTTTGAAGGATTGATGCTGGCCTACCAGGATACCGTTTCGCTTTTTCCCGACGGGCTGCGGAAAATTCTCGTCGAACCGCGCAAGGAAAAGAGCAAAGGGAAATACCAGATTGCCTCACCTGTTCTGGTCCAGGGGCCGTTCGGAGTGGCGGTAAAAGTCGGCGAACGGATGCGATCCAACGGTCCGAAACTCAATATCCGAAAGGCCAGATTGTTTATTGATGATTATCTATATTATGAAAGCGACTACGGGCAGTATGACTATGAGCAAACCACCATGGTCGATCTCTGTTTTGACTATTACTTGAAAATGGCTCGCGATCAAAACTGGCATCTGCTTTATGAACCGGATGGGAAAGTTTTCGCAGGCAGTCATTCAGCCTTTGAAAAAGGCGGAGTGTTCGCGGGGCGGACGACTTTCAGCTATGGATTGCATAATGGACGGGTGGAGGTTTACGATGCCGCCGGGAATATGTCCGAACTTGATTTCAAATTTGTCTGGGCGCCGGAAAAGCTTTATGAAGTCGGGAAAATCAACGATTCCACCTTGTATTTGAGAGCGGAACACGATACAAGAAATATCGATGTAAGCGGCATTGCCGTGTATGCCGTCGGCAGCGGGGATAATATTCAGCGGATCGATCCGGGGCTTATCGAATCGATGGGGTCGGGTGATTATAAAATCAATATACCGACTGAAAGTAAAAGAGTGGATGGTTTCAGAATTGACATCCTCGGAGAATCGGGCTGGCGTTCACCTGAGGTATATATCCCGTCTCAATATGTCAGCGACTCAAAATATGAGTTCGATTATGAATTGATGGATGGCGGCATATTACTTAATGTCCGTGCCAGGGATAAATTTGCTCCGCCTCCGGAGATAGAACTTGCTTATGAAGATGGTTTTGTCAATAAAATCGAAACCAAGGCCGTCTCGAGTCTGAATTTCGCCGCCTTCTATAAAAACACCGGTATAAAGACAAGAATAACCGAAATCAATATATCCACCGGCGGAAATTCGCGGCCTCTGGCCTCATTGACGACCAATATAGTTTTGACCGGAGAGCCGAATAGACAGGCGGCTCTTTCAGTGCCGGGTGTTCTGGAAGTCAGCATTCCGGGTCAGGCCCTGTATTCATCGGCCCTGATAGGATTGCAGCAGGCCGAAGGAAGATATGACCAGACCTCGAGTATAATCGGAGATGTATATAAGATTGATCCTGTCACCTTGCCGCTGGCAAAAAATATTTCACTCTCGGCGACACTTAACGACAATAATAATCCTGCCAAAGTCAGTTTTTATCGCCTTAACAGCAAACGTAAGTGGAGCCGGCTTAATTCCAAAGTCGTCGGTGATAAAGTCAATACCGAATCAAGCCTGACTGGGACATTCGCTGTCATCAGGGACGGCGACGCCCCGCATGTCAGGAAGATCAGTCCTTCAAACGGCAGGACAATTCAGTCGAACATGCCGCTGATCAAATGCAATGTGAGCGAAGATCTGTCGGGAATCGATGATAACAACAAAATCACGATCACTCTCGACGGCGAATGGCTGATTCCCGAATATGATCCGGAGACGGAAATTCTAAAAACGACTCCAAGAAAGCCGCTGAAAAACGGAAAGCATGAACTGGTGATCAAGGTGTCCGACTACGCTGGTAATGAACGGGTGGTGCATTCGCACTTTACCGTAGAAAAAGACTAGAGATTTCGATGTTTTTCCCTCTCAAAGATGAAAATCCGACGGTCAACAAGCCGTATGTGACGGTCAGTCTGATTGTAATTAATACGCTGGTCTACCTGTACACATTTCCGATGAACGCGAAGGTGTTCCAGATATTCATGTACAAATTCGGCCTGATTCCCTATGAACTGGTGCATCTTGAGGAAATCACTCCGCATTTTTCCTTTCCGGTCTTGCTGACACCGTTCACCAGCATGTTCGTGCACGGTGGATTCATGCATCTGCTGGGCAATATGCTTTTCTTGTGGATATTCGGCAATAATGTCGAGGACTATCTGGGGCCTGTCAAATTCATTATTTTCTATCTTGTTTCCGGTCTGTCGGCTGTTTTCCTGTTCGTGCTGTTCGGCCCCAACTCGCAGGTACCTCTTGTAGGCGCCTCGGGCGCGATTGCCGGGGTGCTCGGCGCCTATCTGGTGTTGTTCCCGCATGCCCGGATAGTCACGCTTATCTGGCTCTTTTTTATTCAGGTGGTGCGTATACCGGCGAAATTCCTTCTCGGTTTCTGGTTTTTCTACCAACTCCTGATGTCGGTCGCGGGCGGCGGCGGCGGAGTCGCCTGGCTGGCGCATGTCGGCGGTTTCGCCTTCGGCTATATCTGGTTCCGTTTCATCGCCGCGCGCAAGCGCATCCGCCGTCCTACAATCGAGTTCTAGGCTTTTTAAAGTTGGCGATCAGAGAGACTATCAATATATTGAATAATGATGGTATAAACATCTGTCGGGATGTTTATATATTCATGTAATATTGGGATAGGAGGTCATATGCGTCACTATAAAGCCCTGTTGGCTTTATTAGGGGTAGTGTTATTATTCACAATCACCTGCGATGATAATTCCGTTGATGATGACAATTCCACACCTAAACCGCCGACCGGCGTGTTTGGATTTCCGATCTCGGTTTCAGATTCGGTGGAACTGGCCTTTATGTGGATACCACCGACCGCATCGGATATTGATGGCTACAACCAATATCTGAAAATTGCTGATGGCGACTTTACAAAAATAAACGATGCTCTGATTGTCGGAAGAATGGGAATTCCGGGAAATAGAGTATTGTCGGAGTCAAATAATGTAGTTCCAATCGTCTTGGATCCTTCTTCGAGTGAGTTGCACACTTATTATATGACATCAGTCAAAGGCAATCTTGAAAGCAGCCCTTCCAATTATGTTCGGTTTACACCGAGTCTTATAGATCCGGAAAATAGCTTTGATGTCTATGAGCCATTAATGCATGATGCCGATGTCGGATCCTTGCCGACATTCAGATGGGCGCAGGTCGAGGCGCATGAATCCTATGTAATATCGCTCTATAAGTTCGATGACACTTCGGGGAGTGGCTGGATGTTTCGGCTGGATGATACTACCTGCGGCTATCGCTCGGCGAATGGCATGACTTATATAAATAACCTGGGTGACAGCCTGAATCATTGTACCACTTACGACTATAATCTCATAGCTCTGGATGAAACCAATTTCTATCTGGCATCAGCGAGTGAATCCTTTGCGACTATTTGTGGCATCAGCCTGGCGGGTCAATATCATGGTCGATATACAGTGATACATAATTATCAATCCGAAGTTGACATGACTATCGATTGGCAGTATATAGACTGGACTTTCACGAACCAGAAGTTCTTCTGTGAGGCCGATACCGCGGGTCAGCCTGAATTTACATGTGATTTCTCGGGGAATTATATATTGGAAAACGTCATCACTCTTTTGGACACCTTGATTGCACCGGGGGACTGCGATCATACCGATATCCCGGTCGGCGAATTTACGATTTCTTTCTATCCGACATATTCCAATCCGGACTCATTAGTTCTGCAACAGCTTTTGGATTCGACTATGAAAAAAATCGTAATCATTTCTGATGATAATTAATCAGACGTTTTCAATCCTAAATGTGGCCATACAAATAGATTTCTCAGCCGGACGAATTTTTCTAATCTCATATTGACATTGGCCGGTTTTTTACATATTATCCTGCTAGGGAATACACGTTTAGTCGACATCATAATCGAATACTTTAAAATGTCATTATTACAGTAACCCGGTTTTATGAGATCGTTGTTGCCATTTGCAGTATCGTTACGCTCCGGCAGAGTGTCACGCGCACTTGTAATAACAGGAATATTCTTTATTGGAATATTTATCATCTACACGACTTATAAGTCTTTAAGAACTGTGCCATTGGCAGCTACATGGCCGGGTCGATCAGAACTGCAATATTATGAGGCATACCGTTTTCCTGACGCCCAAATTCCTCCGAAGCATATGCTAAGATCCCCTGAAACTTACAAGATTGATTCTCTTAGGCTTACTGATAAAAAACACGCGGATACCATGATTACAGTCTTTTCAGAAGATTATTTTTCTCAACCCGATACTATTATTGACGCTACTATCTACGAATGGAATTTTGATTCTTTATATGTCTATACGCCAAGATTCTCACGAAGATACACTAATACGAAGGTGAGGTTTGATAATAAATACGTTGGTTTATACGGGAAGATGACAATATATATATTAGACGCGCCTTCGGACACGAGTTCTTCATTTTCACAAACTGATTCCTATGTTGCAGAGGTACTATCTAGAATTACGATTAACAAATGTCACATTTATATTGCTGAGAGTTCCAAATCAATGTATCCGGTTTTTCAGTCTTACACTTCTGCCAATTGTACGGCTTTTTATGTTCCGGATTATGCTATATTTATATGCGATTCCGCACCGGATAATTTTCTCGATGAATCAGGGAATCCGCGATATCGTTATGAGGCTCCCAATAATCTGGATTCCGGGATTATATTAGAACTTGCCTCCATTGTTGCAGAAAAAAATGCCAGGAATGAGGAACTTAAGTATGACAGCCAAACCATAGGTTCTCTAATAAAATACTCAAATAATACTGATTATAATATTTTGCGCCGAGTCTATGATAGTGTATATGATTTTAACATAAGGTACGATCATAGACTTTGTAAAAAGGCGGCGGAAGATTATGGTGTCAGATTTGCTGTAGCTCATAAAAATCTCGATACGGCCTTTTTGTTCAATCATTTATTACCTGGTGCGGTAGACACAAGTGATTTACTTGGAGCTTTCACGCAAGCGTATGAAAGCAATAAGCCTAAAAGCATTTTATCCCGGCTTTGGGATGTAATGGGTGCAATTGGCACAATTGCTTCTATTGGCGGAATAATCCTGTTGGTGAATTTGCTTTTTAAAAAACCTATTGTGCTCCTGATTAAGTTTATCTACAGGCTAATCGCTGGTTATAGCATATTTAACTGGCTTGGTCGACGGCAGTATCTGAAGAAAATATGCGGCAAGTACAGCAGAATCGACATCCCCTTTGGGCGTAGAAAACGATCATTTGCCATGAAAGACATCTACATACCGTTAAAAGGAGAATTGGATAACATAACAAAAACCATAGATGTCCTTGATGCAATTTCAATGAATGATCGAATAATGATAACCGGACCGCCTGGGGCCGGTAAGACAATGTTAGTCAAGAGGATCGCTTTTGATCTTGTGCAGCACAAGTCGAACTCCGGTATTTATGGTCTTATTCCCGTGATTATTGAATTGCATAAAATTACTGAGGGAAAACTGACTCTCAAAGAATCTATTACAGAAGCATTTGCCGAATACGGATTTCCTGGCGCCTATCACTTTATAAAAAGGTGCCTTCATAAGGGACGCCTTATGTTATTGCTTGACGGTTTTGATGAAGTTTCGGCCCAGAATAAGAAATTTGTGGTCAATGAAATAACGAATCTGCTTAATCATTGCCCAAGATGTCCTGCCATTGTGACCTGTCGGACTCAGGTCTATCATGGCGAATTTAGAGATATCACAGATCGGCATCTTGAAATTATGCCATTTACTGATAAAGATATTCAGCATTTTGTCGGTGTCTGGGAAGGTGAATTGCCATCTGACAAGTCGGTTGAACGTTTCATTCATTATTTAGATAGTTACCATAGAATAAAATCTTTGGCCACCAATCCATTGCTTTTGACAATCATTACCTGTCTCTATACAGATACGAACTTCGATCTGCCGAACTCCCGTTCGGAGTTTTACAGGACATCAACTTCCTGGCTTCTGGAACAATGGCACCAACAGATAAATAAGTATCGTGGGAATGATAAACACATTATACTGCAGCATCTTGCTTTGTACATACAGGATGAATCCGCGAAAAAAGGTGAAGATAGAAGAACGATTGAGCGGGATGTCGCTATAAAGGTCATTCAAGCAATAGCTCAAAATATCGGATTGGATCATGGTGATGCATCGCCGATTCTTGAAGAGATCGTCGAACGCAGCAACCTGCTGATTGCCATAGACGGCGGCCTGAGATACCAGTTTGTTCACTTGAGCCTGCAGGAATATTTTGCAGCATGCAAATTACAGCGTGATGTTGAGGGACTATTCAGTCGATTTAAGGAAAATCCGGATAGCTGGAGGGAAGTTGTCAAGCTTTGGTGTGGAGGGCCGCATAAAAGCTCGGATTTAATTAGAATGGTGTATAGTATAGATGAATTGACTGCCTTTGAATGCCTCGCCGATGCGACTGAAGTAGATGATGATCTGGTCATGGAAATCGTCGAAAATTTCAAAGAAAAACTGTGGGAGGATGATGAACAGGGTGTAATTGTAAAAGCATTTGGGTCTGTGGCCTCGGATAGGAAACCACGAGGAAAAAAAGTCTTTGAATTTTTGGCAGATGTTGTCAGGACGTCACCGTCGGCAAAAAAAAGAGCAAGGGCCGCGTTTGCCCTGGCTGCCACCAAACATATGGCCGCGGTCGAGATTCTGGCTGAAAAGTACATCGAACATGAAGAAGTAAGAATAGCTCTAGAGAGCATGGGTAATCTGGCTGTCAAGGAGCTGGGGCGAGCGGCTCGACTTGGTTCATTAATGGCGGTGGAAAGTTTGGCGATGATCGGTACGCCGCCGACCATTGAAGCCCTTGCAAAGCTGCTTTATTCGGATGACGATAAAATTGCGGAGAGATCTGCATGGTGGCTTGGTTCGCTGATACAGCAACCAGATATTTATCAGCAGCTCTCCTATCACAATCTCGATTATAGTGAACGGAATTTCAAGACCCTTGATTGGATATGGAAACCGTTCAGGAAAGCAAGCTTAATTTCGCCGGTTAATATTATCGGGCGCATAGCGTATCTTATTCAGAATACTCCAAACGAGCGAATCCCGGATTCAAGTCCGCCCATTGATAAAAGAATAGCGATTCCCTTAATTTTGGGCGAGGATCTTACAACGTTCAAATCTGAACTCGTCTCAAGCATAGGTAAGGAAAATCTGGATATATTGGTTTTTAATAATGCCCGAACGAGTCTGAAAAACATGGTGGCTGGAAGAGATTTGGCGGAATCTCAAGTGGGACTTGAGTATGATTTGAGTAGTGAAGTGATAATGGAATGTAGTGCTCTTTCCGTTCGGGTGAAAAAACTATTATCCGGCTTTTCACAAGAAGATATTGGGCAATTCTTTAGTTTGCTTCTGGCCGGTAAAAATATCCCGACTCGCGCTGACTGGGAAAAATTCCCGGATCAATTGCTTCTATATGGAAATAGCGCTTGGGCGGCTCTAAGGGAGCTATTTTATAAAAAACGGAAAATCGGTCAGGTCTTTGGCTATATTTTAATATTAGTACTTTTTGTTCTCCTGACGCTTTCTTCCTTGACACAGCTTTTTATACCCGGCTTTGAATTTGAGAAAAATATCATCAATATCGCGGGTTGGATTACAGGTTTTATAATACTACTGTTTGGCTGGTATAATTTTGTCTTTTCCCGGAATGGAATTTCCATTAAGTATCCCAGAGACTTTATGAATTATGGATTAAAGGGTATTTACTATGTGCCATCCGAATATGTTTTTGGCAGCAAGTCATTAGAGGGAAACGAAACCAAGCGATTCCTCTGCTGTTCGCCATTTGCCATTTGGCTGCTTGTGTTGATTTGCAACACAGGGGCTCTTTTATGGAATACTATCGGGCCTGCCGGAGTATTTATGGGGTTTTTGCTATGTTTTGTTGTTCCCATATTCTGGGAAATGTTTGGATTGCCGGCGGTTTTTAAGGAAGATGTGAAGTATGCGATGATATCCATGCCATTGCTGGGAATCTGGTACAAATTCATAGAACAAGATCAGAGAATTGTACATTTATCACAGATGCGGAGATCCTAATATTCGCCACCAGTTTTATCGCCGTCCCGAATCACCCAAATATTTTATATTATCCCCTTCATGTCATCTGGGGGCGGATCATACGATTATTGTCCCCTTACATATAACATTTGCATAATTAGATATCCATGCCTATATTATGCCCATGGGTAAAGCTTCCAGTAAACCCGAAACACCCGGAAATGACAGCAAAGAAAATTCCGAATCGACCGGAAGAAAACCGAGAATCTCGCCGGTGGTGCGGTTTGTCGTTCTTTTCCTGGTGCTTTTGATTTTAATCAGTGTCGGATTTTCACAGTTGTTCACGCGCTATCATGACAAGATTCTCTGGCTAATGGAAGGTACAGCCCTCATTTCCGGAAGCATTCTTTCCCTGTTTTCCGATGGTGTTCACCAATCCGGCGTGTCGGTCTCATACAAGGGATTCTCGGTGGAGATAATCGATGAATGCACCGGGCTGTTTGAAATGTTGATTTATATCGCCGCGGTGTTGTCGTTCTCCACGACCATAAGGAAAAAACTCATCGGCATTGCCATAGGGCTTCCGGCCATTTTTGGCTTCAATCTGGTGAGAATAATTATTCTTCTGGTAGTCGGGGCCATATCGATGGAGGTGTTCAACTTCATGCACCTTTATCTCTGGCAGGTGACACTTATAATAATGATTTCGACCATCTGGATTGGATGGTTGTACCTGGTGGTGTACCGTGACAGCAGGAAGCACGAATAAAAGAGACCTGTGGTTGTTTCTGGCCAAACTGGCTTTTTTTACCGTCGCCATCGGCCTGCTCTGGTTTTATTATTTCCAGCATTTGTATCCCGTTCTTCTAAAGCCGATTGTCTTTCCGTTTTTCAAATGGGTCGGCGTTAAAAAGTGGCGGCTTTCGATTCTTCTTGATCATTTTACCAATATTATTCCCTATGTGGCCCTGATCTGCGCCTCGCCCGGATTCTTCAAAAACTGGAAGAAAACGATTATCGCTCTTATCGGCGGGCTTTTGATTTTAGTGCTCGGGCACATCGCTCTCTCGTGGGTTGATTACAGCGCCTGGTCGGAGTATGGCACCACCCGCCCCTTTTTCCGTCGAATCTTTCACTTTTATTTAATTAACGATGCCCTTCCTCTCGGGCTCTGGCTGCTGTTCTATCCCAGCCTGTTGCCTCAATTGTTTCGATTTCTCCGTTTCGGCAAAAACAAGCCGGAGACTCCCGAGTCGAAATCCTCATAGCTATCCAACATTCAAAAAGAATTTTCTATTGATATCT
>JBFMFJ010000047.1:0-14178 GCA_040752235.1 Candidatus Zixiibacteriota bacterium
CTCAATGACCCTGAGTCGGAAGTACTGGATAGTGCCGCCGGAATTCCGCCTGATTATTATTTCCAGCCGTTATCAAATGATCCTTTTCCTCTCTGGCTCGAAAGCACCCAAAAACTCAGAGACTTTGCTATAGAAAATAAAGAAGAAATTGTCGCCTATGCGCCGTTTACTGAGTCATCGACAAAATGGCTGAACGAATTTGTGGAATATATGAACCAGAGCAATCTCAAATTTGAATCCGATATTACTTTGCTGGCCCAGTTTGCCCATGATGAAGCGATATTCAGTAATTATTCCGATGAAATGCTAAACGCGATTAATAAGATATACAGGATTGCCGAAGATGATGACCGCCGGCAATATAAAATTTATGGCGATTTCATCCGTCAGCGGTTGTACCAGATTGCCATCGAAGCTCAATTCGGCGAAGAGCGTGCCTATCGGGAGGCAATTGTCCCCTATCGGCGCGATATTATTCTGGCTGAAGAAGTTTTGCTGCATAAAACAAAAAACTGATATTTGTTACCATTAAGAGCACAAACTTCAGACAAAAACTCGTATAATGTCAATTGCGGTTTTTCGGTTTTAATATACGCCGCGTATGTTTTATTAAGGAACAAAGCAGTCCATGCCCTCCAGAGTCAAAAAAACAATTATTTTCTCGGATTTCGACGGATCCTTTTCGGAAAAGGATATCGGCCATCGAATATTCCGGCATTTTTCGGAAGGCCGGATTCTTCCGCTGGTCGAGCGCTGGAAACGAGGCGAAATAACATCGCGGGAATGTCTGAGCGGCGAGGCGGCGATGATTCATCCCAGCCTTGAGGAGTATTATGATTTTCTTGCCGATTTCAGGCTGGCCCGGGGCGCGGTTGAGTTTTATCGGAGGGTCAAAGCGGCCGGAATTCCTTTTTATATTGTCTCAGACGGCACCGATATTTACATTGATTTTATGTTGAAGAAGTACAATTTGGAGGAAATCAGGTACTTCAGCAACAAGGGAAAGGTCGAAGATAGAACACTGACTCTTGACTTTATTTATGACAATAACGGCTGTGAGCGATGCGGCTGTTGCAAAGGTGCCCGTATTCTTGAAATGGTCGGTTCGGGTCGTGATGAATGGGAGATTGTTTTCATCGGGGACGGACTCTCCGATCTGTGCGCCATACCTCATGCCGATATTATTTATGCCCGCGGCGATCTTCTAGAATACTGCCGTACCCATGATATTAAAGCGATCGAATTTAATGACTTTATTGATATATTGGAAAACATGAAAAAATCCGGACATATTTCCGGATAAGTTCTCAGAGATTATTTTTATTGGAGATATCACATGAAGGCGATAATCATGGCCGGGGGCTTTGGAACCAGACTGCGACCATTGACAATCAATGTCCCCAAACCCATGGTTCCGATCGGAACCATCCCGATGATGGAACATGTCGTAAATCTTCTCAAGAAAAATGGTTTTACCGAATTGGTATCACTGCTCTTTTTCCAGGCTGAAGAGATAAAAAGCCATTTCAATGACGGGCGGAAATTCGGTGTTAAAATGGATTACCTTCAGCCCACCGAGGATTATGGCACGGCAGGGGCGGTCCGGTTCGCCGATAATTTTATTGATGAGACGGTTCTTGTCATTTCCGGCGATGTCCTGACCGATTTCGATCTGGAAGGGGCGATTCGCTGGCATCAGGAAAAGGGCTCGGAAGCAACCATTCTGCTGACGCGGGTGGAAAATCCTTTGCCTTACGGCATCGTTATTGTAAATGAAGAAGGCAGGATCGTCCGTTTCCTGGAAAAGCCCTCATGGGGCGAGGCTTTCTCCGACACTATAAATACCGGCATATATATTCTCGAACCGCATACGGTCCGCTTAATACCACCCAGGACCAATTTCGATTTTTCGCAAAATCTTTTTCCACTGATGCTGTCAAAACAAATGGGCCTTTATGGCATGATTACCGGCGGTTACTGGAAGGATGTTGGCAATATCGATGAATACCGCCGGGCGCACGTGGATCTCCTGGCCGGACAAATAAATCTCGAGTTGGGTTTAAAGCAGCAAAATCATGGCGAGGCGAAATTGTACCTCGGCAGAAATGTCCAGCTGGGCCAAAATCTGGAATTGAGTGGTGTCATCGTCTGTGGCAATAATGCGGTTATTGCCGACGGCGCCAAGATAGAGAATTCCGTAATCGGGGCGCATTCAAGAGTCGGCGAAGGTGCCGATATAAGCAGATCGGTGATTTGGTCCGACGTTCAGGTTGGCGCGAAATCACAGATGATCAGTGCCATTGTCTGCGATCGTGTTAATATTGGTGAAAATGTAGCTTTATTCGATGATGTTGTAGTATCGGATGACAGTAAGGTTGGTAACAACGCTACCGTCAAAGCCAATTGCAAAATCTGGCCGGGCAAAACGGTCGATGAAGGCTCCATAGTATCATCATCACTTGTCTGGGGCGAGAAATGGAACCGGGAGCTGTTTACCCAATCCAAGGTCACCGGCCTGGCTTTGACCGAAATAACACCGGAGATGGCGGTCAAGCTGGGCGGAGCATTCGGCGCATATCTGGGTCAGGGAAAACGGGTCGTAACCAGCCGTGATGCCTCCGATACCTCCCGTCTTCTCAAACGCGGATTGATCGCCGGATTCCTGGCGGCCGGAGTCAATGCTGATGATCTGGAAATGCTGCCGATACCGGTCGTGCGCTATGCTCTCAGTAAGGGGAATTATGCGGCCGGTGTGTATGTCAGACATAACCCGACCGATCAAAACTTGATAGACTTTATATTTTTCAACGGCGACGGGCTCGATATGCCAAGCGCCAACCTGAAAAAGGTGGAACGGCTCTTTTTCGGCGAGGATTACCGTCGTGCCAGACTGGATGAAATCGGACATCTCGAAAATCCCCAGGGAATGCTCGAGCAATATCGGAGCGACTTTATAGCATGCATCAATCGCGGAGCGATTCGTAAGGCCGGATTCAAAGTCGTGATTGACTACGCCAACGGCGGCGCCAGTGTCGTCTTCCCCACCATATTCTCTCAACTGGGAATCAGCCTGGTCGATCTCAATGCTTTTCTAAACCCGAGAAGCACTTCGCGTCATCCTGATGAACTGGTGCAGGCAATCGTGCAGCTGTCATCGATAGTGCGAACGCTTCATTCAGATGTTGGCTTTCTGATTAATCCGGCCGCCGAGAAATTGACCGTGGTTGATGAGAACGGCTACTTTATTGATAACCAGTTATTGTTACTGCTTGTCGTGGATCTCTTTTTGCGAACCCATACTGCGCGCAGACTGGCGGTTCCGGTGGCGGCTTCAATGGGTGTCGAGGAAATCGCGTCCAGATATGGTGTTGAAGTGATACGAGTGAGAAATTCGCATCTGGCCATGATGGAAGCCATGAAACAGAGTAATGTCGATTTTGTCGGCGGAACGTTGGGCGGATTTATCTTCCCCGGTTTCCAGATGGGATCGGATGCCATCTTAAATGCCGTTTATATTCTTGAGATGATGGCGCGTGAAAAGGTAAGATTGGGTGAACTACGCGGCCATTATGAAAAGTATATCCGCAAATCAATCAGTGTCCCCTGCCCATGGGCCAAAAAAGGCAAGGTGATGCGCCACCTGATCACCGAAACCCAATCCAAAAACCGTCAGTTGATAGATGGTGTTCGGGTTATTGAAAACAACGGTTGGGTGCTGGTGGCTCCGGACAATCTGGCGGCGGCCTTCACGGTCCTGGCCGAATCGGAATCCAAGGAATTTATCGAGGAGGCGGTCGGGCACTACCGGAAACTGGTGGAAGCTGCTCAGGAATAAAGTCTCTATAATTGCAAAGCGCCGACCGCAATCCCCGTCGGTCGGCGCCTTGTAGGCAATAGGTTGGGAATCAATTGCTCTTAAGCTGTTCTATTTGCTAATTGCGCCTTCTGATTTCTTATACTGTAAAATTTTGGATAATGTTTCAAATTCCATAAAAATTATTCTTTTGAATTTTATAATATTTTGAGGCATTCAGCCCGGCCGCTTTGAATTTCCTTGCTTTATGGCCGACTATAAGATAATATAGAGCTTTTAATTGAGTTAGGCCGACGCGGAAGCGTAAATCTTTTATATTTGTACAACTATTACCGCTGGAGGATGTAATGGATTATTTCAAACGAACCAGGATTGCCAAAATCCTCGTTGAGGATTCCATTCCGACCAGCCAGGACTTACTTATTCTCGGCTGGGTCAGAACAATTCGTGAATCGAGCAATGTTGCTTTTATCGAGATCAACGATGGCTCCTGCATGAATAATCTCCAGGCGGTAGTTAATAATCCGAAAGATTTCCCGGTGCTGAAAGATATTCTGACCGGTGCGGCCATTCGCGCCGAGGGGAAACTGATCGAGTCGCCGGCCAAAGGGCAGAAATATGATTTCGTGGTCGAAAAACTCGACCTGGTCGGCCCGGCAGACCAAAGCTACCCGTTGCAGAAAAAGAGGCACTCATTTGAATATTTGCGTGAAATAGCGCATTTGCGGATGCGTACCAACACCCTCGGGGCGGTCAACCGGGTTCGTTCCAGTATCGCCTATGCTATACATAAGTTCTTTCAGGACAGAGGCTTTTACTATATCCACACGCCGGTCATCACCGCTTCTGATACCGAGGGCGCGGGCGACATGTTCCGGGTGACGACTTTCGCGCTGAACAAGGCCCCGCTTGTGGACGGCAGTATAGATTTTAATGAGGACTTTTTTGGCGCCGAAACTTTTTTGACCGTCTCAGGTCAGCTTGAGGCCGAGGTGGCCGCCCAGGCGCTGGGTGATGTGTATACTTTTGGGCCGACTTTCCGGGCCGAGAACTCCAACACCGCCAGGCATGCCTCGGAATTCTGGATGATCGAACCGGAGATGGCTTTTTGCGACCTGCGGGGAGATATGGAGATCGCAGTCGATTTCCTGAAATACCTGTTCCGCTGGGCGCTCGAGAAATGCGCCTCCGACATGACCTTTTTCAACCAGTGGGTCGACAAAGGATTGATCGAACGGCTGGAGCATGTCGTCAATTCCGATTTCGAAAGACTGCCCTACACCGAGGCGATCAAAATTCTCGAAAAATCGGGCGAGAAATTCGAGTTTCCGGTAAGCTGGGGGCTCGATATGCAGTCGGAGCATGAGCGGTATCTGACCGAGAAGGTTTTTAAGAAACCGGTGATTGTTTTCGATTATCCCAAGAAGATCAAAGCCTTCTATATGCGGGTCAATGACGACGGCAAGACGGTCGGCGCGATGGATGTGCTGGTGCCGAAAATCGGCGAGATTATCGGCGGCTCACAGCGCGAGGAGCGCTATGATGTCCTGCTGGCGCACATGAAGGAAAAAGGGATGAACACGGCCCTTTATGACTGGTATCTGGATTTGCGTAAGTATGGCACGACACCTCATTCCGGATTCGGCCTTGGTTTCGACCGCACTTTGATGTATATTACCGGCATGGCGAATATCCGTGATGTCTCGCCCTTCCCGCGTGTCCCGCGCTGGGCGAAGTTTTAGAAAAAAATGATAGGGAGGCTTAATATGGTTATACCTACAAAGAGTAAAAGTCCATTTTACCCTGGCCAGCCGGTTCCTGTCGAGCTTTTTGTTGGTAGACAAGATCAGATTAGCAGAATTATGGAGCGAGGGGCTGGTCAAGTAAAACATGGCAAGCCCGTGGCAATCTTTACTCAAGGCGAATACGGGATAGGAAAAAGCTCCCTAGCGACATTTGTTCAATTTCTTGCCGAAAAAGATTATGGCCTTCATGGCATTTATGCTCCCCTGGGCGGATGTCAAAATATAAATGATATCGCCAGTGCCGTTTTAGAGGCTACAATAAGATCCGGAGCGTTTAATCCTAAAAGAAGTGAGAAAATAAGGAATTGGTTGGGGAAATATATTGGTGATCAGAATATTTTTGGATTTTCGCTCAATCTTGCCTCTCTAAAGAGAGATGCTCCTCAATTATCAACTGCTCATGGCATGCTTTCATTTTTTGGTGAAACAATGAAACGCCTAGAGGATGATGGTGTAAATGGCATTTTCTTGATTTTAGACGAAATTAATGGCATAACATCCGACCCATTATTTGGGAATTTTATAAAATCGTTAGTTGATTCAAATGCAATGTCAAAAAAACCTGTCCCCCTGCTTCTAATGTTATGTGGCGTTGAGGATAGGCGCAGAGAAATGATCCAAAAGCATCCGCCAGTAGATCGCATTTTTGATGTTGTTGATATAAGCTCAATGTCAAAACATGAGATGGAGGAATTCTTCACAAGGGCATTTGCGTCTGTACAAATACGTGTAGAAGCAAGTGCATTAGATATCCTTACCTTCAATGCAGCTGGTTTCCCAAAGATAATGCATCTAATCGGAGATGCGGCGTACTGGCGTGATAAAGATCAGATTATTGATGATGACGACGCCATGAATGCAGTTCTTATAGCTGCAGAAGATGTAGGTAAAAAATATGTAGACCAACAGGTTTATAAAGCCTTAAGAAGTGAGGCATATCGCAAGATTTTAAAAAAGATTGCCAGACTTGATATTTCCCCATCAATAAGTTTTACAAAAGAAAAAGTAGTTGGCGGATTGAGTGACTCGGAGAAAAGAAAATTCAACAATTTTCTCCGGAAAATGAAGCAATTAAAAGTACTTAAGGCTGGAGATGCTCGTGGTGAATATGTATTTACTATGAGAATGGTGTACCTTTACATCTGGATGCAAAGCGGAGATCTTATCACACAGCCTACGGAAAAAAGACAATAAGATGCTATAATACACTTCAGGTTATTTACGAATAAGCACCTATGCTTACACTGGTTTGAGAAGTATCTGTCTATTGAGGTTAAATCCTGTAATAATAAGATTCCTTTAATACGGTATCTACTTTATTCCCTCCGGCCTGAGGTCGTTGACAATGTCTATGCTTACCCAGTATATATCCCCCGGCCGACCGGCGACAAAGAATAAATATTTGCCATCAGGCGATACGGAGGGGCATCCGCCGTCCATGCCGATCGGGAGAGCTTTCGGCTCGGTCCAGCTGCCGTCTTTATTCTTAAATGAGGCGAACATGCCTCGCCCACTGGGACGCTCACCGCAAAAAATCATAAAACTCTCATCAGGTGAGATAAAGGGATAGAATTCGACATTATCACTGTTGATCGGCGCACCCAGATTTTCAAAACTCTGGTACTTACCGTCCACCAGCCTGGCCCGGGCGATATCCATCTTTTTGGCGTCTGTTGTATAGATTGTACCATCCGACGTCGAAGAAATAAACATCGAATTGGCGGGATTAAACGGCGCTTCCATGCATTTGATCTCGCCGATACCGTCCGGTGTAATCGCCGCACAAAACATATCCAGATCGGGTCTCGGCTGGCCTTCTTTGGGATTGAATCCCATAAAATAAAGTTTTTTGCCGTCAGGTGTAATATGCGGTTCGAAATTCTCGTTTTCGAATGTCTTAAGAGCTTTCTCCGGCTGCGCCCAGGTACTGCCGGTTTTTGTACTTACCATAATGGCTTTGATTCGATTCTGGCCGACGGCACGTGTAAAATAGAACTTGTCGCCCGATGGCGAGAAAGTGCAAGAAAACTCATGTTCATCGGTCGAGACAATTCCGGGCGCAAAAATTTCCGGCGTTTTCCCGGGCGGTTTCTGATTAAGGTACCCCCCGTCAGTTATTGTTTGTTTCTCCTGTGAAATTGCTGCCTGATTCATGATGAAGAGTAATGGGACGATGAAAATCAATAGCCTTGATTTTTTCATTAAGATCCTCCGCTAAATGTTTCTAATTTTACACATTATTATTGAATCCGTTTCTCGATTGTTTCTAATTGCATCCATTTAAGTAAAATAATTATAAAAGGAATTTGACTAAATGAACAGAGAGTGTTCATTGGCATCGAGCCTCGTTCCTGTCGCCGGATCCTTACTGGACTTAAAATAATAAACTGCCGGAGAAAACTGCACCCGGTTGTGCCGCCAAGACATTTGTAAGAAAGATTGGACTTTCCATGATTGAAAGCAGATTGAAATTATGGCACAACCATTACTGCAGTAAAGACTTGCAGCAATATCTGGGGCGGGGGTTAGTGAGTTCCGCGATACGATATTAATATATCCGAATCCATCCAATAAATATATTATATGCCCCCGGGAGGGCTCCAAGGCCTGGCTGAAGCGGCTTTTCCCCTTGCCAAATCCTGGAAAAAAGCGATATTGTACTTAATAAATCAAAAAAGACCAAATTTAACAACTATAAATACCAACCCGGAGGAACTATGTCGTCATCCAGTCTGACACGTTTGTCCATGTTGTTAGGCATAGTCTTGATTACATCTCTTCTGGCTATTGCCGATATTCCTCAATTCATCAATTACCAGGGGCGGCTGACTGACGCGGAAGGCAACCCGGTCGATGACGGTCCCCATCTGATCAAATTCAAAATATACGGCTCGGAAACCGGCAGCGATTCGCTCTGGTCATCGGGATTCCAGGCTATTACAGTGAGCAATGGTCTGTTCAATTACAAACTTGGCCAGAGTGTTGCACTGCCACCGGACATTTTCGGACCCGGCAGCGAACCATTCCTGGGAATAACGATCGGGACCGATGCCGAGATTTCGCCTCGGACGCCAATTACATCAGCAGCGTTTGCATGGCATGCCAATACGTCGGACACTTCGCAGTTTTCAAGCAGTGTGGCCGATGGGAGTATCACTAATGCCAAATTAGCCATGGACGCCGTAACTCAGGATAAAATAGATGATGACGCCATTCATTCGGCGCACATTCTGGACAACTCGATTCTTTTACAGGATCTGAGTCAGAATGGCGCGGCGCTAAATCAGGTTATCAAGTGGAATGGCTCATCCTGGACCGTGTCCGATGATGCCGTCGGCTCCGGCGACATCACCAGTGTTTCAGCCGGAAGCGGTCTTACCGGCGGAGGTTCATCCGGTGCGGTCACACTTTCGGTCGCAACCGATGGTATTACATCGACACATATAGGCACCGGTGCTGTCGGCAATTCGGAATTGGGCAGCAATGCCGTTACCGCCGACAAGATTTCCGATAATTCAATCATGAATGCCGATATAAACAGCACCGCCGGTATCGCCGTCGATAAGATTCAGGGCACTGCTGTCAACCTCAACACCGAACAGACAATAACCGCCCGTAAGACGTTCAGAGGTGCAAACTTCCAAACAAGCTCGAGTTCCCAGAATTACTATTTTGTCGGTGAAGATACCACCATGGCCATCGACAGATACGGAATTATTGTGAAAGGAGGAACATCTTCTTCCCTGCCGGCCCTAGCCGTAAGTAAATATTTCGACGATATTTATACCAATGCCCGCACTTCCATGAATGTGGAAATCAGCAATGCCGCTACAGGCAGCACTCACGCCGTCGATGTAACATCTACCAACACTAATAGCGAGGGCTTCGCTCATGGAATCGTGGCTGAGGCGGTGGGCGATCGCTATAGATATGGATTATCCGCATATGCCACCAGATATAGCACAACCGGGTCTACTGCCGGTGAAGCCAAAGGTGTCTACGGTCTCGGCTCATATGGAACGGCGGCTTATGGTGGAGTATTCTATGGAAGATTCGCTTTACAGGCCAATTATGGTGTATACGCCCATACTGAACTTCACGATGCTCTTACAAACTACGGGGTCTACGGCAATTGCGGGGCATCAGCTCCCAGCAATTTTGCCATTTATGGGACATGCCAGGTTTCCAATGGTTACTGGGGCGGATATTTCTATGGCAACCTCCATGCTACCGGAACCAATACCATGGGCGCCTCAGCCTATGTTATCGATCATCCCGATGATCCCGAAAATATGCTTCTGACGCACAGCACCGTTGGTTCCCCGGATATGAAAAATATCTATGATGGTGTCGCGGCGCTTGATGCCAATGGTGAAGCGACAATCGTGCTTCCATCATATTTCGAATCGTTGAATGATAGCTACAGGTACCAGTTGACCCCGATAGGATCATCGATGCCTGATTTGTATATTTCTCAGAAAATCGAGGACAACCGCTTCATCATATCCGGCGGAACACCTTTCATGGAGGTCTCATGGATGGTGACCGGTATCCGCAAAGATGCCTTTGCCAGGGCATCAAGCCAGCAGGTCGAAAAAATGAAGGGGGCGGATAAAAAGGGCCGATTTATGCACCCGGAAGTTTTCGGCTACGGCATCGAAAAAGCCGTTGATTATGAAAATCATAAAAACCTTCCGGGAAAACTGGAGCCGGAAATTCTGAATATTAAGGAATAATTCCCTGCAAAAACGACAAAAGGAGCGCCGCGGCCGGCGCTCCTTTTTTTATTTGCTCGTGATATATTCCCCGGACTGTTTTTTATGCTTTTGGCCCTTTTGATGATGTGACCGATAAGGGCCAATACTATGGACTGATTCCCATATTTTATTGAAAAAAAATAAATAAAATCCTGTTTCTCAATTTTTCGCAAAAACCGACCGACATCTATCTATAAGACTATCAATAACATAGGATAATATACTTTTGAAAAAATGATTTTTCCGTTCCGGCATCTCTTATGCAATTAATTTCGGACAAAAGAGGAGGATTCGCATATATGAGACGGAAGATATTATCGAACAGCGACGGTGTCAGTCTTCTGGAAGTTCTGATCGGGATGATAATCCTGGCGGTCGGACTGATGGGTCTGGCGCCGATGGTGGTGGTTTCAATAGAAGGGAATGTCATCTCGCGGGACAACTCGATAGCCGCCAACCTTCTTAAACAAAAAGTGGAATATTACGAAGGTCTTAAGACCATGCCGACCGTTCCTTATCGCGAGGTTGAGACCGGCCTGGAGACCATATATACGCGAGCCACCAGTATACAGGATGCGACAGTCGATGCGTCAATTCCTAACGGCGTTTATAAAATAGATGTTGTGGTTTCGTGGACCGACAACCAGAATGTCCAGAGATCGAACCAATATTCGACATACAAGGTCAAAAGTTCATAACGACGGAGATTGATTATGAAAAAGTTACGCAATAACAAGGGATATACGATTGCCGAGCTTTTGATCGCTATGTTTATCACGGGCGTTCTGGCGGCGGCAGGTTTCGAATTTTATATATCGATGCATAACCAGACGCTGGCCCAGGAAGAAATCTCGGATATGCAACAGGCTTCCCGGGCCAGCCTCCAGGATATTACGAGAACATTGCGGATGGCCGGATACAAGATCGGCTCCCATGATCCTTATGCAATCAACGGTGATTCCCTGTATATTTTCTTTAATGGGACTCAGCCGGTTGACTCGGTCCTGTACTATCTCGCCGACTATTCGGAAAGTGAATTGGCCGGTATGGCGTCCTTCCCGACAGGTAGTACGCCGCATAAATTGATGAAGAAGGTCAACAGCGCCACGGCGGAATTATTCGCCGACTATATAACTGATGTCACCTTCACGGCGATCAACTCATCGACCGTTCAGGTCACAATCGATGTCCAGGCGGCCCAGCCTGATGAAGATTTTGTCGACAACGGGGGATATCGGACATTTACGGCGCTCGAAACGGTGAACTTAAGAAACGTGGCATTATAAAGGAAGGCGAATATGAGAAAAGTATTTATAGACAATGACAAGGGCAGCGCTCTCCTGATTTCGCTGCTCCTTATGGGTATGCTGACCCTTCTGGCCATAATGGCCGTCAGGTCATCCAACACCGATATGGATCTGACCTTTAATCAGATCAACGCCGACAAGACCTTTTACATTGCCGAGGCGGGCGCCAAGCGGGCCGTTGCCAAGCTTAATGAGGACAAAACCTGGAACGCCGGTTTTTCCAATGTAAGCTTCAATGACGGAACATACGATGTCAATATCACCGACAGCACCATGGTCGTGGCCCTGTACGATACGGTGATAGTGACATCGACCGGGACAACCATCAATGCCCAATCGGCGATAGAGATGATCGTCGCGCCGGAATACATCTATCCGTTCAACAAGGCAATGTTCGCCGATGACAGTATTCATACTATGAACGGTATGTTGACCGACTCGTATAACTCCGATTCGGGATCATACGCCGACACCCGTGATACTCTCTGGGGCGATGTCGGGACAAATGGCACGGTGACTATAGAAAACGGCTGTTTGATCGGCGGTGATGTGTCGTCCTCAAACAGCGACAGCGGTATCATTATAAACGGCGCTCCCTATATATATGGTGATACCACCAGCGAGGCGCCGGTGCAGGTACTGGATGTGATTCCCGATGAGGAATTCTCTGATGCCCGGGCAAGTTATATTCCACCGTCAGGTCTGTCGGGCGATTATACCTACAATGCCGCCACCGGTGATCTGGAGGTAGCCAAAGGGACATTGACGCTCGGTGACGGAGTATATTATTTCAACAGCGTCATACTTAAGAACAGCGCTTCGGTCGAAATCGCTCCGGGTGCGCATGTCGTCATTTATGTCGAGAATCAGGTGGAGGTGAAGAATTCCGGTAATGTCAACAACCTGGGCAAACCGGAAGATCTGGTTTTCTATTCCAAGGGGGACATTGTCCTCAAAAACGGTGGTGATGTGTACGGCGTATTCTACAGCACCAACGGTGAATGCGATATCAGAAACTCCGGCCAGTTTTATGGCGCCGTGGTTGCCGAGAATATTGTCGTTCACAATAGCGCTAGTTTTCACTATGACCGCGGCCTTATGGACTTCTGGAAAAGACAGACCGGCCGCATGTTACCAATTGCCTGGCGGGAAATATAAGTTTTGATGCATGAACCCTCCTTAAAAGCCGGGGAGTGATTTGAAATCCCAGTTCAGCACCCCCGCAACCCACAGCCGAACGGCGGGATTCGCACCCGCCGTTTTTTTTGCCTGAAAATACTGTCGACCATATTAAAAAAAGGACTATTATAGGCTGAATTGCAGCCTGCAAATATTATTGCGATATTCGATATACAATATGGGTAAAACCCCATACCACCGGCCGGCGGCAAATACCGATTGTCACATAACTCATAATATTCCAACACGTTAATACTCCATTGCCGATGGCGGTTTACTATTATTTTCAGGCAGTAAATTTGCTGAATATTTAAGTATGTGCAAACCACATTTATAAGTGAGGGACATAGCATGAGGTACCACGGAAACGAATCAGGCAGTGCCCTGCTGATTTCGCTTCTGCTGATAGGGATGCTGTCATTACTGACAATAATGACCATAAGATTGTCAAACACCGATATCGACCTTTCATACAATCAGATCAATACTGATAAGACTTTTTATATTGCCGAGGCCGGCGCCAAAAGAGCTATTGCCCAGCTCAATTCCGATCCGACCTGGACCGCGGGATATTACAATGTCCCGTTTAACAACGGCTCATTTACAGTTCAAATCACGGACAGTTCGACCAATGCCGCTTTACTCGATACCGTTATCATCACTTCATCCGGATGGACCATCAACGCTCAGGCCAAAGTAGAAATGGCGGTGGTTCCTCAATATAATACGCCATTCAAGTATGCGCTTTTCGCCGACGACGCCGTCGAGTTGAAAAACGGCATGAGCACCGATTCATATAATTCCGATTCCGGTTCATATGCCGTCACGCAGGATACGCTTTATGGCGATGTTGGATCCAATGCCAATATCGTAATGCATAACGGCTCATATGTCGGCGGGGATGTGACAACATCCGCCGACAGCACCGCTTTGGATATTAACAGCGGCGCCAGGGTGACGGGTGAGATACGGTCGGGAGCACCAAGGGAAAAGCTGGCGCCTGTTCCACAATCGGAATTCGATATGGCAGAGACCGACAATGATAATACCTCCGGCATATCCGGAGACTATTCTTATGATCCGTCGACGCATGCCTTCGAATCAAGCGGAACCGTGACTCTGTCGGGAGGAACGTATTATTTTTCCAGTCTGACCCTGAAAAACAGCGCCGAATTGCTGATTGAACCCGGCGCCGATGTCAAGATTTACATAACCGGAGATATCGAGATTAAAAACTCCGGCGGAGTCAATGTCGGAGGCACCGCGGGCAATTTAACATTTCTTTCACAGGGTGATGTCGTCCTCAAGAACAGCGG
>JBFMFJ010000048.1:0-14178 GCA_040752235.1 Candidatus Zixiibacteriota bacterium
GATATTGGTCAATTGACGCTCACTTAGTTCAGGTGGAAAGAACTCACTTATTTTCCTTCCTATTAGTTGATCCGGTTTTAATCCGAATTGCGTAGCACTGATTTCATTTACATACAGAATTTTCCCGTTATAATCAAAGACGGCCAGGTCAGACCGGACATTCTTTACAAGTAGTCTATACTGCTCTCTGGAATCAGAGAAATTGCCATTAGCGGCGCCGTTACTTGCGATCTGCTGCCGCAGTTTCTTAATTTCGTCAAGAAGTTGTTGCCGGCTTTTTTTATCGTCGTCCATACTCCATACTCCAGCAGAAGCAAAAAACGGGATCTGACATTATACCAGATGACTTAATGTTAAATGAAAATGGCACTATTGGCAAGTCTTAATAATACGATAATAGAACCGAATAAAGAAGCAATTTCCAATGACCGCTTATAATGGGTCTTTTTTCAGAGTCAACCTGTTTTTCTTTGATCCTTTCGGGGGATACACAACTTTCACCCTGCCGCCGGAAAGCTCTTTTAAACGGGTAATTGCCCCGTCGATCAGAAAATCCGGCGTCGATGCCCCGGCGGAAAGTCCGACAACGGCAACATCGCCGTCAGGCCCATGGAACCATTCTTCTCTGATATCATCGGCGGTATTAATCAGATGACTGGAAGCGCAGATCGCCGATGAAATCTGCGCCAGTCTCTTGGAATTGGCCGATGTGCTGGAGCCGACAACCAGCATCATGTCAACCTGCGGAGCCAGGTCCATCACGGCCACCTGCCGCTGATTGGTCGCATTGCAAATAGTATTAAAGACTTCAACCTGGGGAAATTTCCTGAGGGCGAGTTTCTCGATTTCCTTGAAATCGGCGGCTCGCGCCGTGGTCTGAGAAGTCAGGGCCAATTTCCCCTCAATATTATCAATGGAATCCAGGTCGCTAAGACTGGTGACAACCCGCACCCGACCGGGGGCATGTCCGATAATGCCGACCGTTTCATCATGATCCGGGTCGCCGAAATGAAGTATCCGGTATCCCTTCTCCGCCAGTTTCTGGATGATTTTATGTATTCGAATTACCAGGGGACAGGTGGCATCGACTATCTTCAATCCCTTCTCAGCTGCCTTTTGAAATATTTCGGGTGAGGCCCCATGGGCGGAGATAATGACCGTTCCCTTTTTTATGTTATCGATAGACGAAGACTGGGCCAAACCGGCTTCTTCGAATTTTTTTACAATGGCGTCATTATGGACAATTTCGTTCAAAATCGTAATCGGGCCGCCTTTCGCCATAGTCGCCTCGGCGGTGGAAATGGCCCGCTTGACGCCCATGCAAAATCCGTAATAACGAGCAACGATTATTTTCTTAAGTTTTATCATTCAATATTCTCAACCAAGACAGAAAACGAATGGTCGCATTCTCAGACCGAAACGGCTGTGGTCACAAATTTCCTGACAAAAAAATCGATCAGAGTCAGGTCACTTTCCAATTCGGTATGAAAGGAGCTTACCAGACAATTCTTATGCGTCAGAAGCACGGGAGAGCCACCGTAAGTTGCCAGCACGGAAATACCGGGGGCATATCTTGAAACCATCGGGGCACGGATAAAGGAAGCTTTTAACTCCGATAAATGACCATTAAGGCTGGCCTGCACCGTAGTAAAAAACGAATGGACCTGGCGGCCATAGCCGTTACGCTTGACCGTTATATCAATAATATTCAGGGGGCGGACCAGGTCATGATCGACCTCTCTGGCGAGCATGATCATACCGGCACAGGTTCCCCAGACCGGCTTTTGGGAACAAAATTCAACCAGGGTCCGCCGCATATTGAAGCGATCAATAAGCTCGGTCATCGTAGTGGATTCGCCGCCCGGAATTATAAGACCATCAATTTTTTCCAATTGGTCCGACCGGCGAATTTCGCATCCCCGGATATTAAGTTCCTTGAGTTGCTCCAGATGCCGTTCGAAATCACCCTGGAGAGCCAGGACGCCGATAGTCACTTTTTTTGTCATAGGCCTAATCGCAGTATGGAAGTCTATCTGACCTGAAGTAGATTATCCTCTGGAATCGATGATGCCGAAATCCCTTTCATGGCCTGGCCTAATCCCCGGCTGCATTCAGCGAGAACTTTGGGATCCCGGAACTGGGCAACGGCGGTGACGATGGCTCGACCGGTCTTCTCAGGATTGGCTGACTTAAAAATACCGCTTCCGACAAAGACCGATTCGGCGCCCAGTTTCATAACCAGAGCGGCATCAGCCGGAGTCGCCACCCCGCCGGCGGCGAAATTCGGTACCGGCAGCTTGCCGAGTCTGGCGACCATCTGAACGACGGTGAGAGGCGCCGCCAATTCTTTGGCAATACCGTTAAGCTCCTCCGCATTCATGGTAGTCAAGCGTCTCATGGCCGATGTTATTTCACGCATATGTTTGACCGCTTCGGAAACATCACCGGTTCCGGCTTCGCCCTTGGTTCGGATCATAGCCGCACCCTCGGAAATCCTGCGAAGAGCCTCCCCGAGATTACGACAGCCGCAGACAAAGGGGACTTTGAACCGCCATTTATCGATATGATACTTATTGTCGGCCGGGGTCAACACCTCGGACTCATCGATAAAATCGACTTCCAAAGCCTCCAATATCTCGGCCTCGGCAAAATGGCCGATTCGGCATTTGGCCATGACAGGAATGCTCACCGCCTTTTTTATCGATTCGATTATATCCGGATCCGCCATCCGGGCGACACCGCCATCAGCCCGTATATCGGATGGGACTCGTTCCAGAGCCATTACCGCAACAGCTCCCGCCTGCTCCGCTATTTTGGCCTGCTCGGCGGTGGTGACATCCATGATGACGCCCCCTTTGAGCATTTCGGCCAGGCCAACACGGACCTTATAATCTTTATCCTCGAAGTTCATGATTTTATCTCCCCAAAAAAATTTAGCAAACGGTCACCTATAATAAAAACGTGCAAATTATTTCCGGTGTTCCACCCCCGGAAATGAAAATTTTCCCGAGGTATAAATTATACCGGCATAATATGTAAATGCCGCAAAATATTACAATATTCGGGAGGAAAAATCAACCCCAATATATTCAAAATAAGGCTGTTCGGTAAATGACGAATTATATTAAGAGTTAATAATCGATAACCGTTGTTTGTCTCTATTACAAAATGAGTATTAATACCAAAGGCAGCAGGTATGTTGGTAGTGGACCTGCTGCCTCCGTGATAATTGCTTATGGGACTTTTATTTATTTTTCTCTTTAAGAATCGCTTTATACTTGGCAAAATTGGCCCGCGATAAAGCCTTTTTGAAATGATCCTGTTCCTTTATCCAGAAATCACGCATTTTACAGTTTTTATAATGTTCGCAGCATTTATCGCTCTCCACACAAAGATTGAGAGTAATGGGGCCATCCATAGCCTCGATAACATCGAGGAAAGAGACGTCCTTGGCAGCCCGGGCAAGTCTGTAACCACCGGTTACACCCTGAAATGAAACAAGGATACCGGCCCAGGTAAGATCCTTCAATATCTTGGCCAAAAATTCCCTCGGAATAGACTGCGCTTTAGCCACCTGCCCGATAGACGCCAACTGCCCCTTGGGCAAACCGGCAAAATGCATAACTGCTCTAAGTGCGTAATCGGCTTTTCGTGATAATTGCATATCGCCTTCCTTTTACAGTTTGTGCCAAATGTTTTACATTCTTTATACGCTCTAAAGGCATATAATATGGACTATTTCTACAATTTTTTCAAGTGTTTTTTTTCTTTTTTTTTCGGAAGATATCTCCAATCTCATAGTCATCAACCCACAATATCATCTCAAAGAACATAATACGCGTCAACATAGGAATAATAAGTACATTTACATCGGGGAATCATTCATGAGGCCCGCGGGTGTCTTTCCATGTTGAATGAGGATTAATTAGATAAATATTAGCTAAATATCCGTTTTAGCTCTTTGTCACCTTAATATTAATATTTCTTTTTTTCAGTTGACTTATGAAAAATTGGGGTTCCACCGCGATTTCCTGCGGGACCACTCCCCGGTGCGTAATCTGGCCCCGACAGGCCATCCAGGCGATTATCGCGATCGGGAATGACGTCGTTCTCATCATGGATGTCAATCCTGTCCTCGTATCCTGCCTGTCAACGAATTCATAAACCATTTCCACATTCCGACCGTCTTTATCGCCGTTGAAAATCAATCGCACCAGAACCATATCGGGATCACCAAAGCTGAGGTTTTTCTCAAGCACCTTCTTAAATACTTTTCGCGGCTCGATATTGATCCCGTCAACCTTCACTTCGCTTCTCGACCCAAGGCCGATATCAAGCATGGTTTTAAAAAGCTGGCAATGTCCGGGATAACGGATGGTCTTATAGTCAAGAAAGTCAATGATTCCACGATAAGTATCGGGGAGAGTTGAGGTTCCTCCTGAGGTATAAAAAGCTTCCAGTTTGCCGATTCCGTCAAACTCCAATTCTTCCAGCCCTGTCATCGGATTGACAATCCTTTTTTCGCCGTTGTCCAGAACGACTACCGGCTCCCAATATTCATTAATCAGCCCTTCCGAAGAGAAAACCATCTGGTAATTCAACGGCGGGCGCGGGTTCTGAGGAAGTCCGCCGACCCTGATTTTCAATGAGCGCACTTTGTCGAATTCCCGGACACCGGCGGCCGCCAGCACCGATACCATGCCGGGCGCCAATCCGCAATCGGGAATAACGACAATATCCGCCGCCTTGGCTTCTTCATGCATGGCAAACTGTGACGCGACGGCGTCATTATTGCCGCCCAGATCGAAAAAGTGCGTTTTTGATGCGATTGCCGCTCGCGTCAAGCCGGGATTATAACGGTAGGTCACTGCCGAAATACAGGCGTCATAATCCTTGAGTATTTCAGCCACCTCATCCTCATTCCCGGCATCGACTTTCCCTGCGGTGGTAATATTATTTCCATACTTACGGGCGATTTCCTCGGCGAGTTCGAGATCGAAATCGTACAGGCCGACCAGTTCCACATCTTCAGCGCGGCTTAAATCGTAAGCCGCCGCGCGTCCCATTAATCCGGATCCTATTACAGCTATTTTCATCCTTGTTCATCCTCTAGTCTAAAAACAGTGGCAATTATAATAAGGAGGAGAAAAATTATCAATCAATATTTATAAAAAATAAGGTGATTGTAGTCTTTCTGCAGGTCCCTTTATAGCCTCTCCTAAATGGTGTCAAATAAGCTGATAGCGCTTGCGCATCAGCCATTCCAGTGCAAGAGATAATATAAATACGGCTAAAAGCCAAAACTTATTCCAGAGAATTATTTCTTTCTGGATTGAAACCGCCACTTTTGCAGTATCAATGCCAAAGTAGAGAGAATCGACCTCATTCAGACTATAGAATTTCCCGCCCGTCATCATCGAAACCGAAGCCAGGGTGCCGAAATCGGGGCGCTTTCTATACTCCTCAATGGAAAAACTCTCCAGGGCGATTTGACCGCTGCTCTCTTTTAATGTGCGCCCATCTTTATTGACGACACCGAGATACTTGTATCGGCCGGGTGACAAAATATCAAATTCGGCGCGATAATGCCCATCCTCCCTTTCGACCAATTGCGCCACTGTGGAATCATTATCGCTTTCACTGATAAGAGTAACTGAACCCGAAGCTCCGCCAATCGGCCGAAAACCAAGATCATAGACAAAGGCGCTGAAACCGACTTTTTCACCTCTTGTATATACTGTTTTGTCGGGAATTATCTTGACCGGGTCCGATTCTTCCTTGACAGAAAGCCAGTTAACCAGTCCGTCCATCAGCAGCCTGTATTCACGGTCATCACCACCAAAACCGTAATTGAAGAATGCCCATTGCCAGAAAGGTGATGCCGCGACAGCCAAAACCCGCCCGGCGCCAAAGGCGCGGACGCCAATAATCGGTGTATCCATAACACCGCGGCCGATTCCCGCCGTGACCAGAATTTCGGAGTTGGGTGTCACGGAATCAGTAGGAACCAGTGCCTCAAAATGCGGCAGGGTCTGCCAGGCCTCACGAATGGACTGACGGCTGTCGGAAATTCTCACCGCCGGATGGAATAAATAATTCTCAACCGGCTGCCCGTTAAACTTGAAATAAACCAGACGGCTGCTTTTGCGATTATTAATAAAAGGAAGGAAATCATCAAGCCACCGCGGGAATGATGCGGAGAGATAATTCTCTCCAAGGAAAATCAGGACACTGCTTCCTTTATCCTTGATAAAGGACTCCAGTAAATCTTTTTTGGATTCCAGGGCGCGCATGTTGACGTCATAAAGGACTATAAGATCATTGCGATTAAGGTCCGCCTGATTGCTGGGGAAGCTCCCGGTCAGATAACCGCCGCCTTTTTTATAAACGACTTCCGTCAGGTCGATTGATTCCGACCGAGAGAGGAACCGGCCCAGAAAAGCATATTCCCAGTCAAGACGATCTGAAACCAGAAGCACATTCATTTTGCTTTTTAACACTGTCATCGAAAAGGAGCGGCTATTATTCTCGGGCGAAAGTTCGTCATTGATTCCGGAAATACTCACCTTAAATGTCTGCTGACCCGGTTTGTCCGGTATAAATTTGACAGGGAGTTCCTGTTGAAGATTTCCCGCCGCCAGAGTTATTGACTCGCTGCCCAGAATTTTCTGACCGCTTCGGATTTCGACACTGGCCTTATCGCCATTCATCCCCTGCCATTCCAGCTGCACCGAGACTGTGGTCGGTTTTCCCGCGAAAACCACCTGGTTATAGTCAATTCCGGTAACGGCAATATCCTTGTCGCTGGCATCAAGTCCCACACCAACCGAAAAAATCGGGGTGCGACTTCTCATGGCCGCCTCGGACGGAGTAATGCCACCGTTGGAAATCCCATCCGACAGCAGTAGCCAAGCTTCCGCCGGGGATGCAATTTCCTTGTTTGACAGTTGATTAATAACTTCGCCCAGGGCTGTCTTATCCAAATCGAGAAGTTTATCATCGGCCAGGAGATCAGCGGCAAACGGTTCAATTTGGTAATCAAAAGCTTTTAAGAAGCTACTGAATTTTTCGGAATCCAGGAGTGAATCAATCCGTGCCGTGCGGCTGAGACCGTTCTCGACGTTCTCCATGCTTCGGGAGCGGTCCACCAGGACAGTTAACTTTGGTTTTCGATCATATTCGCGTTTATATGACATGACCGGCTCAAAGAGAGCCAGGAACAGGGCGCAAACGGCGATAATCCGAAGAGCGGTCAGCAATATCCTTATGGCCGGCGACAGCGGCGGATTGGTTCGACGGTAGAGATAGACTGCGAACAGAATGAAAAATATGAAAAACAGGGCGGTCAGGAAAGGCTGACCGGTCAGGGAATCTATTGAAAATTCTGTTAGTCCAAACATATTTAATTATACAGAATCCGGGGCCAATTGAGGCGCATTTTGAATAGAATTGATCACCTATGCGGCTCGGGATGTCGAGAATTCCACCATCCCGGACAGGGATCTGAAATAAACGGAATCTTTGAGTCCTTTAACCATCTCCAGCCCTTCATTGGCAATCTGCACCGCCCTTCGCTGGGCATAGTCGATTCCGCCCGCTTCATTGACATGCCCCAGAATGGTTCGGAAATTCCCCTGGTCGATGCCGTTACCAAGAATTTTCATAATTTCCCGGCGGCGGCCTCTATCACCGTTGCGAAGAGTATAAATCAGCGGCAGGGTGACTTTGCCGGTGATAACGTCATTCCCCGGCTCCTTGCCGGTGACATCGGCATCCCCCACGAAGTCCAGCAGATCATCAGCAATCTGGAAAGCGACCCCGACCTTCTCGCCGAACTGCGCGAATTTATCCCTGGTGTGCCCGTCAATCCCGGCCAGAATAGGAGCAGCTTCGCAGGATACAGCGAAAAGCGAGGCAGTTTTATCGGCGATAATTTTCAGATATTCTTCTTCGGACAGGTCATAATTGGAGGTTTCCTCCACCTGCCGCAGTTCGCCAACCGATACCCGCTCCGTCGCCCGTGAGATGGCTGAAACCAGTTCTATCGACTGAGCGGTGACCATCATCCGAAAGGCTTTGGCAAACAGGAAATCGCCCATCAGCACCGCAACCAGATTGGTCCACTTGGAGTTGACCGTTTCCAGCCCACGGCGCATTTGGGAGTCATCGACGACGTCGTCATGCAGCAAAGTTGCCGTATGAATCAACTCTATGGCCAGCGAGGCGGAAATAGTGTGTTCGGTGAAGACTTCGGCCGCCCGCGACAGCAAAAACATGAGCGCCGGGCGCATTCTTTTGCCCCTGGAGCGCATCAGGTGCCGGGCAATCGAGGTTATCAGCGGGGTATCGCCTTTAAGAAATTCTGCCAGACGGTGATCAAAAATGTCCAGGTCGGGTTCGACCGGCGCGATGAGGGTTTTTAGCCTGTCTTTTTCCATCTTTATTGAATTACGTTGTCTATCCCCAAAGCTCCAAAAAAATACCAGCGTGGCCCTAATAATAGCCCAATCCCGGAATTATGTCAAATTAATAATTGGCGAGGGGAAAAAGGGTGGATTTGGCGGATGATAAAGTGTTAACGAAGTAGGTTGAAATCCCCGAAGCCAACGATATTTATCGTGGCTGAAGGGGTTTCGACATTTTTTGCTGAATGTTCTGTCAGGTCATGTCGGGTTTCTCGTTCATTCGCTGATGCTCATTCTCTCGGAACTCGACCTGCTATCTAACATAATTTAAGACATGGGTGATCGGTCGATCCTCAGATCGACCGCGGCAGGTTTGAGAACCCGCCGATCACGTTGATGGCAATTATGGCCCGGAGCAGCTATCTACTAGCTGTGATTGCGGTTTCATATAACAAAATATTTCGCACATGTTGTCAAATTCACTATCAATTTGATATCGTCTTCAGGGAGAATTTGCACAAAATTCCTCGTACTAAATTTGCCTTCATGCAATTACAAAGAATTGGGTTCGTTTTCCTATTTTTAAATGTGCTACATCATTTTTGTAGTAAAATTGCGGGCAGAGGCCCGTCCCGGCCTTCGGTCTGCCCCGTCGGCACATCTGTCTTGATTCCGGTGGGCAACCGACCCTTCGGAACTCAGGGTATACGTCCTCAACTGCCCCCTGATAAACCGAAATTTTGACGCACTTATAGCCACACTCAATAAATACTCCTCTACAATACCCCCTGCGGAGAGGTTTACATTCAAAGTAGTGATGTTTTTGTAATGAGATATGATTCAAGAAACCCGGAGCAAAGCCCCGGGCCACGCCAACTGCCAGGGGCAGATCCTTCGAAGCTCAGGAGATCTGTGGACATCTGCCGCCCACCTTGAATTTGATAAATTGGCAGAACCGCTTCATCCCATGTTAACGGGATTTCGGGTTCTGCCCTACTATTACTGATTTATTATGACAACCACTCCCAAGAGCGATAAAGACAATAATCAGATATAAAATATGTTTACGCATGATATTCATTGTGCTTACTATATAGACGATTTATGCGAGAACTATCTTTATATGTCATTTTATAATATTATAAATACTCTGGTTCTGGCATGGCATATTAATTTGCCCTAACAACATGAATAAACTCCAAAATCGCCGCGGCTCCATTGGCGGAATTAAAAATGATATTATTAATATCCAGGTCTTTCTGTGATCCCGGATATGAAAAACCATTCATCTTAACCAAATAACCTCTGCTGCTGTCGGTTTGCGGCAATTGGAAAACGGCTGTCTTAAACCTAAAATCCGGATTGTGGTTATCATCATGCTTTACAAAATCATACACAAAGATTGATCTGCCTTTTTGATAATGGAATGAAGTAATATTAATACCCTCTGGAAAAGGCGCAAAATCACTCATTTCCATATAACCGTTTGGAAACTTTTTATGCAGGTTATAGCATGGCCTATTGCGGTCAGGTGAATGAAAAAGAGTCAAAGCATATTCGCCTTCGTCCGTAAATATAATGCTCTTGACGCCCCAGACATCCGGACGAGGATTGGGAAATACACTTTTGGTCTTATTTACTCTATCGAATATCACTATGCTGTCAGTATTGTAAACGGCAAAGACAGATCCATCCGGACTGTTTGCAAGTCCAATTATAAAATAGGCTCTAGAGACCTCCGAGAACATATATTGTTCTCTGACCAGGAGATCGGGAACACCTATTATATTGACAAAACTGCCATCGGTAAAAATAATGGTGCTGTCATCAAGGGCACTCATATTCCAGGCAGAGTACCGGGCAGAAAATGGAGATTTCACATTTCCGATAATATTGCCGGAAGAATCATAAATGATGGGACGATTTTCTACCGCCACATCATAGATACTATAGAAAAATCGTGCATTGGGTGAGGATGATACATAGAACGGGCATTTAAAATTTACCGTTACTCTGCATTTTGATATATCAAACACCTGAGCAAACTGGTGATTCTCGGCAATTATACCATTGAGAAGAACCTTGGTCCCGTCAGCAATCAGTTTACAGCTCACAGTGTTGCCCTGCAGATCGGCGGAACAAACAATGGCCCCATCGGCTTCCAGGACAGTCATATGAGAAGCATCTCTGGTGTAGGAAAGCGTGGCAATTCTACCATTCAGGAAGCTTATGCCATTCAGACCGTATGGCTTGCAGATATTCGACAAAACGGAAGAGGAGTCGGTTGCAGTTTGCTGTTCCAATAATATTTGCGAACTGCAACTGACAGCAAAAATGATATTGATGAACAATATTGACAATATATATTTCATATCATACCAACGATTCTATAAAATTCTTCTGGTTTTTCATTCATTCTCTCGGAACCTGACCTGCCATCCGCTATTGTGCCAATATCCAATATCGATCGTAAAATTGAGTCAATTTAATTGAATACTTTTGGCTCTCTATAATCAATTCAGAATCTTTGCTCACTATAATAATCATAAAATTTAGACATAGTTCAGACTGATCTGCCGGTATTTCAACATCTTCCCCATACCCCGGCCCAACCCAGTCCTTTTCAAATGGCTTTTTGTCTTGTATATTCTCATTGAGGTACATTGTATCAAAATCAGGTAATAAAACCAAAAAAGCTGAATCTATCCTAATTTCCGCGATGTTGCGTTTGGATAAAGAATCTTTAATTGGTTCATGGCGATGTATTTCGAAAAAAATGGAATATACTATATCCTCGCTTTTTCCCATGTATTTTTGAAAGTCTTTGAAAGCCGTGATATAAGGCACAATCTCATATCCGGCAATGTTGATTTCGGGATTGCTTTTATCCGGCAGCCAGTATTCCCATTTATACCGGGGCGCAAAGCAGCCGGATATTATTATAATTAAAATAAATGACAATGACATCATCAGACATTTTATCACTTTAATTCTCATCTTAAAAATAAACACCATATATGCCCAAGGCTTTGAAACACAATTTTTGCAGCTGTCGTTCTAAGATGGATTGACCCACCCATATAAGATATGGTATTTCGATAAAGCCGCAAGCGGGAAAAACAATCATTTCGACAAAAGTCGCATCTATGGTGGGGGCAGGCCGGGAGGTCTGCCGCCCACTTTGAATTTTATAAATTGGCAGAACCGCTTCATCCCGTTTTGACGGGATTTCGGGTTCTGCCCTACACTTACTATTACTGATAGTTAAAATTGTGGTGTCGGGTGCCCTTCATTCCATTCAGGATCTTCGACGGAGACCCTGCACCACATCAAGTTTTTATTCAAAATCCCCAAAGTCCTAAAGATTTTAATCAAAAAAAGACGGAGGCTGGTGCCTCCGTCCCTTGAATTATCCTGGTGATAATTTATTTTGTATGATGCCGGGCGTCAGCGGCGCCGGACAATCATATAGGTCACATCAATATTCTTCTGATCAACACTGTTGGTGGTGATTATAATACGCCCTTCGTGACGCTGCTCCTGCGGAAGTCGCTCAAGATTGGGAGTAATTTCCAGAGCATAGTTTCGGCCGTCGGTTATCGTTTTCTCGGTGATGTCAAGCAGGCTGTCCGCATCGGCCACACCCAGTATTTCCAGGCGTTTGCCGTTCATGTGGCTGTCAACCTTAACAGTGTACATCTGGTTGCCGAGAACCTTGCCCGAATCGGAGACAACAAAGGTAATGGCCATCGGGTCAACCTCGACATCGCCGATAATATTGGCATTGATATTCAGGACAAGCTTCGGTTTGCCGGGCAGATTGGAATAAACGGCTATCGTCTCATTCATATTGCCGATCGGCAATCCGGGAAGCAGCCTTATCTCCAGTTCCCTTTTGCCCGGATTATCACTGCTGAAATGATCCGCCAGCTTTGCCGCAACGAATTTTGACGAGGTCACGATACTGTCTATTCGTGTCTCACCGGGATTTTTGATCAAAATATTATTAGTCCTGGTCGCACCTTCATCTTTATTGACGGCGCCGAAGCGCAGAAAGGCCGTTTCAAAATCAAATTCGACTTCGATGTCCGCCGTCACCGTCAGATTCAATATAGGACTGAGCGGATCGTTTGATTCCACCGTGATCGACTTATTCTGTTTGCCTTTCTTGTGACCGGTGTCAAATGAAACTTCAATTTCGCCTTCCCCACCCGGGGGAATGTCGGCTTTGGTTAAAACCGCCGCAGTGCATCCTCACGATCCCTTGGCGCGAATCAGCTTTAGCGGCGCCGTCCCCATATTCTTGACAACAAATTTATGCGATACTTTCTCGCCCTGGGCAACACTCCCAAAATCAAAACTGGATTCAAGAAACATTATCTTGGGAGTGCCTTCGGTAGTGGAAGTTCCGGCGGCATCCTGATTTTGGTCGCCAGTATCCGCCAGGACAATGGCCGCAGCGTTATCGTGCGATTTTGTCCCATCGGTTTTACCTTCCGAACAGAAAATCAGGCAAAGCCCGGAACATATTGTCAGGAAAAAGATTACGGAAGTTAGAAACTTAATTCGCATTGGCATCCTCCTGAAACAGCATTCCAAAAACATGGACCGGCAAGAATCCGGACCCGGTCAGACCTGAGCTTCAGTAAAATATTAAATTATAACGTCTTTTCTAATTTATACAAGGATTTATTCTATCCGATTAAAGGATTTTGCAGTTTTAGGGGTCGGATTCCAAAAATCAGCCCTTGCGGCGTTTGTTCCGAAGACGGCGGCCCGAGGAGATATAATTGGGCGGCCTGATTATACTGTCCCGCTTCCAGTTAACATCATCCGTTTTGGGATAATCAAGAACATAATGCAAGCCGCGCGATTCCTTCCTCCGCGTGGCAGACCTGATTATCAGATCAGCAACGGTGGCGATATTGCGCAACTCGATGATATTGTAGGAAACAGGCTGGCTGTAATAATACGAGTTGATGGCATTCAGAATCATGCGAACCCGCTGCCCGGCCAGCTTGAGACGGTCGGTCGAGCGGACAATCCCGAGAAAATCAGACATCAGCCGCTGCAAAGATAGTCTGTCGTGAGATAGAACCACTTTTTCTTTCTTCTGGAATATCGATGATGCCAGCCATTGCTCGGCGGGTGGCGATGCCGGGAACATGTTATTCGTAATGAATTTTACGGCATCGTCGGCGGCAAAATCGGCCATGACAACCGCTTCGAGAAGCGAGTTACTGGCCAGTCGGTTGGCGCCGTGCATACCGGTAAAAGCGGTTTCGCCGCAGACATACATACCTTCGATATCGGTCCGGCCGCAGACATCGGCGACAACGCCGCCGCATTCATAGTGGGCCGCCGGCACTACCGGGATAGGATCCCTGGTGATATTGAAACCGCGCCTGAGGCATTCCTTATAAATATTGGGAAATCGTTTCTTAATAAATTTCGTGTCGAGGTGGCTGACATCCAGATAAACGTAATCTTCACCCGATGTCTTCAACTCGGAATCGATGGCCCGGGCGACAATATCACGCGGGGCAAGTTCTTTCAGCTTATGATATTTTTGCATGAACCGTTTGCCTTCGGTGGTTGTCAGGATGCCGCCCTCTCCCCTGACAGCTTCCGAGATTAAAAACGGCCAGCGGCCGGGATTATAGAGAGTGGTCGGATGAAACTGCACGAATTCCAGATTGCCGACGCGCGCGCCGGCACGGTAGGCCATGGCTATTCCGTCACCGGTGGCGATTTTGGGATTGGTGGTATTATA
>JBFMFJ010000049.1:0-14137 GCA_040752235.1 Candidatus Zixiibacteriota bacterium
ACCCGGAAAAACATGTAGCCGACAAGTGCACTTTCTGTTATCACCGCATCACCAAGGGCTTGCTGCCGGCATGTGTCGAGGTTTGCCCGACCCAGGCCAGAATTTTCGGCGAAGTCGGAAGGCGCAGCAGTCCGTTAAGGCGGTTTGTCCGCTTTAATGATATAACGGTCCTGAAACCGTCATTGAATACTCAGCCCAAGGTATATTATGCCGGGGCGGACGGGGAAGTGAGGTAGGCCATGCATCTGATTTCAATCATGACAGCAACCTCGGAACTTCCCGGCTGGACAGGGTATATCTATCCCAATGAATTCGAACTTCAGTGGGAGCTCCTGATAGTCCTTTATCCATACCTGACCGGTCTGGTGGCCGGAGCCTTTATTCTGGCCTCACTGGAAAGAGTCTTTAATGTGAAAGTGCTGCAGCCGGTTTACCGGCTTTCGCTTCTGACGGCACTATCATTTCTGATTGTTGCACCGCTCCCATTGCTGGCGCATCTGGGACGCCCCGACCGTTTTTATGAGATGTTCCTGACGCCGCATACCGCCTCGGCCATGGCCATGTTCGGCTTTGTCTACGCTTGGTACCTGATGGTGGTGCTGCTCCTGGAAATATGGTTCGACTATCGCAAGGATATCGTAATCTGGTCCCGAACCAAAAAGGGATTTGTGAAGTATGTCTATAAGATTCTCACCCTTGGAACCACCGACATATCCGAAAACGCCGTCAAATTCGACAATAAGATCGGAAAAATCATTACCATTATCGGTATCCCTTCGGCCTTTCTGCTCCATGGCTATGTCGGCTTTATTTTCGGGTCGGTCAAAGCCAACCCCTGGTGGAGCAGCGTCCTGATGCCGATCGTGTTTCTGTTCTCGGCCATAGTCTCCGGTATTGCACTGGTTCTTCTGGTCTATACGATAACGGCCCTGATCAAATTCAAGAAGACCAGCATGAATTGCATCAATAAACTGGCGGAATTTCTTCTATATGCCATGATTGTCGATTTTTCGCTGGAACTGCTTGATTTCATTCAGCGGCTTTATGAATCCGAAGAATCGATTCATATTCTATCGCAAATGATTTCGAACCGCCTTTTTATCAGCCTGATAGTAACTCAAATCATGCTGGGGACGGTTGTCCCGATGGTCTCGATTATAATGGCCAGGTTCGGGAAACTGCCGGATGAACTTAAAAGGCTGCTGTACTTTATCGCAGCCATCCTGGTACAGATAGGCATCTTCAGCACCCGCTGGAACGTCGTCCTGGGCGGGCAGCTGTTTTCAAAGAGTTTGCGCGGCTTGACGGTGTACAAAATGGAACTGCTGGGTCTTGAGGGAATCCTGATGACGGTGTTTCTGCTGATTTTGCCTTTTGTCATCCTGTTCGTGATGTCGCGGATATTGCCGATGTGGTCGGAATCCAATGAAGAAATTTCGCTTTTCTCGGCAAAGGGGTAAAGTCCTATAGGCTTTCCATTGAAATCGACGAGTTCAAGGATATTAGACGGTCGCCCCAAGAACAGGGTGGCCGTTTTATATTCATGAAAAACCACTTCAATAAACCGCTTGACCGAATGGAATATTTATGTAAATTATATTGACATAATGTGTTATATTAACCAGGGCGGGAACGCTGAAGTTTCTGTCCGGCGTTCTACTGCATATTACTTATTAATGGATTGTAATAATCCATATTTGTTTAAAAAATGTGCATATAATTCGTATTCTATGAGTGAATGAAAGGCTGTTTCAAAAAACTTCGGATAAAATAAGTTATCGGATAAAAACTTTCAGGAGGGTATGATGAATCCCAGGTTTAATTTGGTTGCGCTATTGGTGTTTTGTCTTGTCTTCGGTTTTTCAACCGCATGGACGGCCTCGAATCAGGCTTATAGAGTCACCGGCGGTCCGGTTGAAAAGATGACCATCAGTCCCGATTTTGGAACGGTGGAGACTGTTTCCGGCCGATTCACTGTTGCCGACGGTGCAAGCTTCGCCGACAAAGCCCGCAGTTTTGTGGCCTCGCGGCAGACCGATTTCAAAATCCAGCAGCCGGCTCAGGAACTGGAACTGATTTCCGAAAAAACAGACAATCTCGGCCTGACTCATGTGCGTTTCCAGCAGGTATATCAGGGTGTGCCGGTCTGGGGCTGTCAAACCATTGTTCATTTTGAGAACGACAGGACAATTTACATTATCGGCGGCCAGACAATCCCGACGCCGCAAATGAGCGTGGCGGCCTCTATCGATGATGCTTCCGCCGAACAGCTGGCTATTGATGCTCTCAAAGACCAGTTGACCGAGAAAAATCTGGCCACCTCCGCGGAAACTGTGATTTACCCGAATGCCGGAAATCCCCGGCTGGCGCAGCTGGTAACCATCACCAGCCCGGTTAACGGAGCCATCAGATGGCGGGTATTCGTCGACGCCCAGACGGGCGATATCCTCAATGAATTTAATGATATTCAATTCGATGGCCCCGATATCGGTTCCGGCCTGGATACCCGGGATTCGGTGCGGCCGCTCAATATTTATGATTTATCCGGCACCTATTACCTGATCGATGCCACCCACAGCGCCTGGATATATACCTACAATAATTATTATAATGGGGGGCCGCTCTCTACCGATCTCGACGGCGATAAAATCTGGGATGATGTCGTCGGTCAAAAGGCGGAAGTGGCTGCGCATTATTATGTCATGAAGTCATATGAATATTTCCTCAACACTTTCGGCCGTGACAGTTATGATGGCGCCGGTACGGATATTATCGCCAATGCCCATGATCCGGTCTATGTCAATAACGCCTACTGGAACGGACAGGCGGTTAATTTCGCCGACGGCGATGGCGTCAATTATCTGCCGTTTTCAGGTTCGCTTGATGTTGTCGCCCATGAATTGGCTCATGGGGTCACCCAATATACCGCCGGTCTTATCTATCAATACCAATCAGGTGCCATCAATGAGTCATTCTCCGATGTTTTCGGAGCCATGGTTGACCGCGATGACTGGTATCTGGGCGAGGAAATAGGTTTGGTCGGGAATTATATCCGGAGTATGGAGGATCCCAACCTGAAAGGTCACCCCAAACATATGAGTGATTACCGGAATATCTCAACCGACAACGGTGGCGTGCATATAAACTCGGGGATACCCAACCATGCCTATTACCATGCCGCGACCTGGATAGGCAAGGACAAGGCCGAACAAATCTGGTATCGCGCTCTTAGCACTTACCTGACCCCTTCGTCCGGATTTTACTTTTTCGCCGGTATGGTGATTCAATCAACTATCGATCTCTATGGTTATCCTTCGCCCGAACTTGACAGTGTGGAAGCGGCATTGGCTGATGTCGGTCTGGGAACATCCTATGCCAAACCGGATTGGGTCCAGGCCGGGGCTCTGATCGGGGAAAGCTCCAGTAATGATATCTGGATTTTTAATCCCGGTACATCCGCCGGCTCGCAGACGGTTACAGTGATTCCCCCCAGTATCACCGGATTGACAGTCGGGCCGGGGCCGTATTATCAGGAAGCCATTCCCGATGGCGACTCATCACAATTTGTCATAACCTATGATGCCACCACTTTCGATGAGTGCGGTGTCGGCAGTTTCTTCGATACTCTCAGATTCGAAGTTACCGGAGCATACGGCACAACATACATCAAACTGCCGATGACAGTTACCGTTGGGTTAACCACTCGTGATCTGCAGGGATTATATTTCTCGACATCCTGTCTTACCGCCAGAACATACAATACCTCTGCTTTGGATGAATTAAGCCGCGGTGGAATTGATGTTCTTTATGATGCCTCTTTGGTCGTAGGTATGATAGATGGAGCTTCATACAAAGTCTACCGCGATTTCTTCGAAACACAAAGCCTGATACCGGTTGATATTATCAGTGTCTCACCCGGAAGCGAGACATTCCGGATTGCCTCCAAAGACGGACGCATCCAGGGGAGAGTGACGTACACTTATGACATCGGTGATGCCGGCAACTGCGATTTTATCATCGCTGATTATTCTTTGTTTAATATATGCGATACGGCTCTTAACATCTTTACCGGACTTGTGGCCGATCTCGATGTCGATTATTCCGGATCCAACCAGGCCAATTTTGACGATCCCCGCGATATGGTGTATGTTATGAATGACGGCGACACGCGCGCCGCCGGAACCGTTCTTCTTTCCGGAAGTTCCCGCAACCTGCGTGCATTGTATAATCCTTCATTAATATATAACGGGGCCTTTACCGATGCGGTGGCATATAATGAAATGTTTGCGACCAATAATTTATCGGGACTGTTTGCCGGGGACTGGTCAACGCTTCTGACTTTCGGAAATACTCAAATCGGTTCCGGCGATACAGTCCAGTACCAGGTGGCCTTCGTTTATTCCAATACCGGTTCATCCGGTCTTGGCGATATCGCCGATCGGGCGGCGGCCTTCGCGGCCAGCCTCGGTTTTGTCTGTGGAGATGTTAACGGCAATGAAACGGTAAATATTCTGGATGTTACCGCCCTAATAACATATTTGTACAAGGGCGGCCCGGCGCCGGATCCTTTGGATGCCGCGGACGTCAACAGCAGCGGTAATGTCAACCTGCTTGATGTTACCTTTTTGATTTCATACCTGTACAAGGGCGGGCCGGCCCCGAATTGCCCATAGCAAAATGCTCTCATGAAAATAAAGGGACAATCGACTGATTGTCCCTTTTTCTTTATGATTAATTTTCCCGTTAACTCAGCGATTGCTCAGTCCGCTTAATTATTTCATTTTGCAGATCAATGCCGAGATCGATGAAATAGTCGCTGTATCCGGCCACACGAACAATCAGATCACGGTATCTCTCGGGGTGCTTTTGGGCCTCACGCAGAGTAGCGGCATCAACCACATTGAACTGAATGTGGTGCCCGTCCATGGTGAAGTATGCCCGTATCAGATGCGCCAGCTTGGTAATCCCGTCATCATCGCCAAGCACCTGCGGCGTGAATTTTTGATTGAGAAGCGTCCCGCCGGTTCGTATGTGGTCTATCTTTGCCGCCGACTTCAAGACCGCCGTCGGCCCTTTGCAGTCCGCCCCCTGCACCGGTGAGATACCTTCGGAAAGAGGCTGGCAGGCGGGGCGCCCGTCCGGCAACGCTCCAATCACCCGGCCAAAATAGACATGACAGGTAGTCGGAAGCATATTAATCCGGAAATGCCCGCCCTTGGTATTCGGCCGGCCGTCAACCATTCGGAAATAACTTTCGAATACACGCCGCGCCGTCGGATCGGCGTAGTCATCATCATTACCGTACTTGGGCGTTTCATACAGGAGTGCTTCTTGAAGAGATTCATAACCGATGAAATTTGCCTTTAGCGCCTCAAGAAGCTCATGCATGGAATATTTTGGTCGTTCAAACACATTATATCTGATGCCGTTCAGAGAATCGGTGATCGATCCCAGACCGACGCCCTGAATGTACGAGGTGTTATATCGCGCACCGCCGTCATTATAATCTTTTCCATTAACGATGCAATCATCAATCAAAATCGACAGAAACGGTGTGGGTAAATATTCCGCCCACAATCGCTCGATTATGACATTCCCTTTGATCTTTATATCGATAAAATGACCAAGCTGCTTTTCGTAGGCCGCATACAATTCATCGAATGATTGGAACTTTGTCGGATCACCGGTCTTAATTCCGATTTGCCTGCCGGTCCGGGGATCGACGCCGTTGTTTAATGTTATTTCGAGGACCTTCGGGAGATTGAAATACCCGGTCAGAATATAACTCTCTTTTCCGAAAGCGCCGGTTTCGACACATCCGCTGGCCCCGCCGTTTCTGGCATCGACGACACTTTTCCCCTGGCGAATTAACTCCTGTACGATGGCATCGGTATTAAAAAGCGATGGCTGCCCGTAGCCGGTTTTAATAATTTTGAGGGCGCGCTTTATCAGTTGATCCGGATTCTTTTTGCTGATTTGCACCATTGAGCTGGGCTGGAGAAGTCGCATTTCCTCGATGACATCGAGAATCATATAGGTCATCTCATTGACCGCATTTTCGCCCTGCTCATTGACACCGCCGAGGTTAATCAGGCAAAAATCGGTGTAGGTGTTGCTTTCCTCGGCTGTTACCCCGACCTTGGGTGGCGCCGGCTGATTATTGAATTTTATCCAGAAGGATTGCAGCAGTTCGCGAGCCGATTCTTCGGTCAGGGTGCTATCCTCGATACCTTTGCGATAAAAGGGGAGAAGGTGCCGGTCGAGGCGCCCGGGATTGAATGAATCCCAGGTATTGAGTTCTGTTATGACTCCAAGATGTACGAACCAGTAGTACTGCAGAGCTTCATGGAAATTTCGCGGTGCATGCGCCGGAACCCATTCGCAGATTTCAGCCATCAGGATCATCTCGTTTTTTCTGGCTGTATTGGTTTCGCTTTTGGCCAATTTTTTTAATTTGTCGGCATGACGTTTTGCATACAGGATAATGGCATCAGCGGCGATATCCATTGCCTTCAACTGCTCCCGTTTGTGCATTGCCCCGGGATCAGTGTAAAAATCAAGATTCTCCAGACTCCGCTTTATATCCTGCTTAAAATCGAGAAAACCTTTTTTATAGATTTTATCATCCAGCACCGTATGACCTGGGGCGCGCTGTTCCTGGAACTCGGTGAATATGCCCGCCTCGTAGGCGTCAATCCAGGCCTGATCAACCGATTCGAATACCCGATCACGAATCGACCTTCCCGACCAGAATGGGATGATATTTTCTTTTTGGAAGGCGCGGTCGGCGTCGGCCACTTTAAATGAAACCTTCTCGCGTTTATCAAGAATTTCGAAATCGCCAAGCGTATGCGTGCATATTTCGGGATAGGTTGGAGTCGCTTTTGCCAAAGGGCCTCTTTCCCCGACAATCAGTTCGCCTTCATTAATACAGATGTCCTTATTTTCCATCATATATTTAAATGCCAGAGCGCGTGCGACCGGGATCGACACTTTTTCCGATATTCCGTTTCGATAAAATTCAGTAAGCAATCGTGCCCGTTCCAACGAGACCATAGGAACCGCCTTCAGGCTTTGCTCTCTGAGTTGTCGAATTCTATCATTCATTACCGTCATCCTCCAACCTTCACAATATAACCATGCTTTTCGAAAAACGCCGCCTTTCCCTTCAAACTCTCCTCGCTTTGCGCCTGAAGTTTACCCATCCTGTCCGGCAGAGCAAATCGTTTTGTCTTGTCTTCATTCAATCTGTTATACGGCAATAAGCTAATATGCTTTATGTTTTTATATGCCGATATGAACCTGACGATTGCCTCAAGATTTTCTGCCGTGTCGGTTATACCCGGGATCAGCGGAATTCGCAAATTAATTTTATCTCCCTGGCCGGCAAGGAAAGCCAGATTGTCAAAAATCTGCTGATTGGAGACACCGGTGTACTTCTGATGCAATCCGTCATCCATCAACTTTATGTCATATAAAAAAATGTCGGTCAGGGGATAGATTCTTTCGAAATCTTTTATCGGAGCATAGCCGCATGTATCCACTGCCGTTATAAGATTCTCGTTTTTGCATGCCGATAATGCCGCCTCCAGAAAACCGATTTGCTGCATCGGTTCGCCGCCGGAAAAGGTGATACCCCCTCCCGATTGATCATAAAATACGGTGTCTTTTTTCAACTCTTTCATCAGTTCAGCCACCGATATTAGCCTTCCAACCTTTTCTTCCTTAATGCGTTTTCCGCCATCCGCGATATCTATGTGCCTTTTAAAGATTTCATTGGTATCGCTGCGCCCTTCCGGATTATGGCACCACCAGCAGTCCAGCGGGCAGCCTTTCAGGAATACGGTCGTGCGGATGCCCGGGCCGTCATGTATGGCGTATTTCTTGATATCGAAAATCAATCCTTTAATTTCCGAGCTGCTGTTATTCATACCGCCAATCTCTCATAAAAAAGCTTCTGATTAAATATAGCATTGGAAAGTCATATATCGCAAAGATTTTTGAGATATCCTTTTTCGGGGCCCTTGCCCATTCGATATTCATATTACAGTCATTTGCAGCGAAACTAAGTTGATTTCATATCGTAATGGATTATAGAAAACCTTCTTGATAAAGAGATAACAATGGGTAAAACAATGTTGGCGATTGTCCTGATCTTTGCATTTCTGGCCCTTCTGGGTTGCGGCGGATTGGAAATCCTGGGCGGCCTGTTTGGGGGGCTCATGGGGCTGATCGGGGGATTATTCGGCCTTGTTTTTGGTTTGCTCGGCGGCCTGTTGGGTGGTCTGGTCGGAATTGCGGCGGGCCTGATTGCGCTGGCCATGCCGCTTGTTATTGTGGGCCTTATCGTTGGCGGCATTCTCATTGTAGTTAAAGCCATTTGACGGTACGCCGCAAGGCCAACAGTCTCATCCATAACCTATTACTGTTCCGTCATTTTTTAAGAGCATCCGATCGGGAGCATCTTTTTATAATTATCTGAAAATATGTAAGATTTAAGTCCGCACTCACCCAAATATATATAGGGCTTGGGTGACAGAGTCTTCACTTTATTGCTGAAATGTCCCGACCGTAATCCTTGGGCGGATTTAAGGTTACATTGGTCCGGATTCGCTTACGCGGCTAATAGGAGTTAACACAAATAAACACATCATTCCTGGAGGATTCTATGAGTAAAGGGTTATTGCTGGCGGCAATGATTTTTGTTGTCACCCTGTCGTTTAGCGGGGCAGAGGCATACCCGCCGCCTCCGGCAAATTATCAAATATCATCACCCTATCCGCAGCTTCAAAATGAGGAACAGGTATGGGTGTCGCCTGTTGACAGCAATATCGTTATTGCGCTATGGCGCGATTTCAGGCTCGGATATCGCCGCGTGGCCGTGGGTCGTTCAACCGATGCCGGAAACAGCTGGACCGATTCGCTGGTTACCATACGACGGGATGAGTTTCAGTCGGATCCATGTGTTGATGTTAACGCCAATGGACGGTTTTTCCTCTGCTATCTGGATTTTGGCAATTTTGGCTCGGCCATTTCGGTAATCAGCTCCGATGATGGCGGTATCAGTTTTGGAAATCTCACCGTTATAACCGCGCCTTTCAATGCTTTCGAAGACAAGCAGTTTATGACCGTGGACAGGACCGGCGGAATCTATGATGGCAATCTTTATATGGCCTGGATGCGCTTCTGCGGTGATCAAAGTTGTAATGCGGTTTATTTTGCTCGGCTCCAAAACGACGGTTTCTTCTTTGACACTCCAATTATGATTGGCCCGCCTCCCGATTTAAGCGCTTGCGGTACCTCGACCACCTATGCCGGGCAATTCCCTCAGCCGCTGGTCGGCAGCGACGGCTCAATCTATGTATTCTGGAACTATTATGATACTACTGACTGCACTCAGTACTATACCATTCATATGGTCAAATCCACCGATGGCGGCCTAACCTTTACTTCACCAAAGAAGCTGGTCACAACCTTTGGCAACTTCCAGTTCGTTGACGGGGGCATTGATGTTTATAACATGCCGGTCAGCGTCTGCGACATTTTCGGTGGGCCGTACGACGGTAATATTTATATCGCCTATGCCAATATCGATACCAGTAACACCGACTACTATGATTACAATATCAATTTCATTAAATCCTCCGATGATGGCGAAAACTGGACCGAACCGATTTTTATCAACGATGATTATATCGGCCCGGGCGCCAGGTATGACCAATTCCACCCTTGGCTTTTCTGCAATCAGGACGGAATCCTGATCTCAATCTTTTATGATCAGCGGGTGGATACGCTGAATCATTATGAGTTCGATGTCTTCGCGGCCTATTCATTCGACGGCGGCGAGTCCTTTACGACCAATCACCGCATTACAACGGTTTCGAGCAGCCCGTCCGAAGCCAAGGCGGATGAAATTTATACAGCCGGGCCGCCCTGGACCGCTAAACCGGAACAACCCTTAAGCTGGGTTGCTGCCGACAAAGATGATACCCGGGCCGGCAAAATTGCCGAGTATATCGGCGTTACGGCTTATTACGATCATGTCAATGCCGTCTGGACCGACACGCGCAATGGTAATCAGGATGTTTTCGGCGCCAACTGGCCGTTGCCTATTATAGAGCCGAGATTGCTTTCGCCGGAAAACGGTTCCAATGTGGCGACCGCCTACCCTCATTTCGACTGGGCGGCGGCCTGGAAGACGGGGGACGATCAATATCGGGTCGAAGTTGCCACCGACATACAATTCGCGAATATTGTCTTTACGGAGTACACAGATTCGGCCGGACTGGTTTCCTCGATATATAGTCTGCCCGACAGCCTTTATTACTGGCGGGTCAAAGCCTTTAAATTATCCACCGGTGATTCGACCGAGTACTCCAAAGTCTGGTCATTTACGGTCGGCGATTATGTTTGTGTCGATTCCGACGGTGACGGTTACGGCGATCCGGGTGATCCGGGCAGCACCTGTCTGATTGACAACTGTCCCTACGCCTATAATCCGTTTCAGGAAGATATCGACGGCGATCTGATCGGCGACTCATGTGATAACTGCATTAATGACATCAACGCCTATCAGGAGGACAGCGACGGCGACTATATCGGTGATTCCTGCGACAATTGCATAGATTATCCCAACATAGAACAGACTGATGCCGATATGGATGAAGTCGGAGATGCCTGCGATAATTGCCCCGAAACATATAATCCTGATCAGGCCGACAGCAATGGCAATGATATCGGTGATGCCTGCGATTTTAAATGCGGGGATGCCGATGGAAGCGGAGCCGTGAACATTCTCGATATTACCTATCTTATAACTTATCTATATAAAGGAGGGGAACCTCCCGATCCGATTGAGTCTGGTGATGCCGATGGCAACGGGTCTGTCAACCTCTTGGATATCACATACTTAATAAGATACTTGTACAGAGGTGGTCCCTTGCCAATCTGCTGATAACCAGCGCCATTTAGATTATCGGGCGGCCGATCAAGCCGCCCGATTTTTATTAATTTCCTGACCCATATACGCCTGCAGCCAAAAGGTTTACCCTGAATTTGGAGCGCCAGAGTCTTTTTTGTCGCATGTTTCAAAAATCGAATTCTCCAATTAACTAACCGGTAAGAAGTTATCTTAGCGTAAAAGTGAAAATTTTCACTTGACAAAATACCTTTATAATCTTATCGTTTTACTAATGTTAACATGATTGACCCGGTTTTATGCTATGATGAAATTCTCAACAAGGGCCCGTTACGGCCTTAGACTTATGGTCGAGCTGGCCCGAGAATTGAAGAAAGATAGATTGGTGCATCTGGGAAAAATCGCAGGTATCACCGGCGTCTCCGAAAATTACCTGGCCCAGCTCGCCATGTCCCTCAAGAATGACGGATTGCTTATCGGCGTGTCCGGAAAAAAAGGGGGGTACTATCTTTCGCGGGCGGCTTCTGAAATAAAAATATCTGAAATCATTAAGGCTGTTGCCGGACCGATTTCTCTGACCGACTGTGTCAACAATCCCGATATCTGCCTCAACAGCAGCTTTTGTGAGGCCCGGATGATATGGGCTATCATGAGTGGAAGCATGATTGATATTCTTGAAAAATACAGTTTGGAAGATTTGATAGATAGAAAAAGACTGGCTGCAGTGGTGAATGAACACTCACATCTGCCGCTACTTTTCCCGGATAATATAATGGCAGAGACGGCCGGGGCCAAAGCCGACGGCTGTCCGGTGCAAAATACAGATAGTGGAGGATTCTAATCTATGTATTGGGCTCAAATCGTTACTTATGTCTCGGTTCTGGTGGCTGTAATCGCGATGGCGGCGAAAGCCCTGCGGTACATTATGGCCCCCCAGAGTTTCCGATGGGAATTGTACCCGGTTCCGCATGAAAAAGGGCGCGCCGAATATGGCGGTTCATATCTTGAGGAACTTGACTGGTGGAGCAAACCGCGTCATGCCGATTATATCAAAGAAATCAAAGAGATGATGGAAGAAATAATCTTTCTCAAGGGCGTCTATCGCAATAACAAGAAAGTCTGGATATCCTCGCTGCCCTTTCATTTCGGCCTGTATATGACGATCGGATGGCTGTTGCTGTTATTGCTTGGGGGGATACTTGAGGTTACCGGAACTTCATTCGGTGACGGCGCCGGAACATTGGCCCTGATTATCCACTATTTGACGATTATATTCGGATATGTCGGTCTGGTTCTGGCCGGCATCGGCGCTCTGGGATTACTTATCTGGAGAGCCTCCAGCCGGGCCCAACGCATATATAATTCTCCCGCGGAATATTTCAACCTGATCATTTTCCTGATTGTTGTAGGAATAGTCCTTATTGCGCAGCTCGGATCTGATCCGGCCTTCAATATGCTTCGCAATTATGTCGGTTCACTCGCCGCTTTCTCTGCAGCCTCCCAATTGCCGACATTGTTGACTGTCGAGGTTGTCCTGGTGTCTTTACTTATAATGTATATCCCGCTGACGAGAATGTCGCATTTCGTGGCGAAATATTTCCTTTATCACTCGGTCCGATGGAATGATGAGCCCAATGAGCGCGGCAGTAAAATTGAGAAGCACATAATGGAATTGCTTAATGAAAAGATCGGCTGGAGCGGCGAGCACGTCAAGACCGGAAAAACCTGGGCCGAAGCAGTACAGGAGACAGGCAATGAGCAATAAATATGTCAAAATAAAAGATATTGGAAAGAAAACGGATCAGTTATACAGGCTGGATTTAAATGATCTCCCGAAACTCCCGTACCCGTATGAAGAATGGGAGGACACCCCTGTCCCGGACGTATCCGAGGCCAAACGAAAAGGGAAGAATATTACTCTGGATGGATTCCTTAATGTGGTTGTCCCTGAGCCCGAGACCGAAGCCGAAAAAGAAGCCATGGTGGCGAAATTCCTGGAAGGGCTGCGCAAACTCCTCAGCAAAGAGAATAACTGGACCTTTCTGAAACCATTAATGCTTTCTCTCGACAATTGCGTTAAATGCAACACCTGCTCCGATGCCTGTCCCATATTCGAGATGAGCGGACGCGCCGAAATCTACCGGCCCCTGTTTCGTTCCGATGTCCTTCGAAGAATCATCAAAAAATATATCGATCCAGGCGGAAAACTTATGGCCAAATTCACCGGTGCGGATATTGACCTGAATTGGGATACTGTGGCCCGGCTGGCCCAACTGGCCTACCGGTGCAATCTCTGCCGCCGCTGCGCCCAGACCTGCCCGATGGCCGTTGACAACGGTCTGATCGCCCGAGAAATCCGCAAGCTCTTCAGCCAGGAATTGAATATCTCCCCGGCTGAACTGCATACCGAAGGAACCGTAAAACAGCTTAAGACCGGCTCTTCAACCGGTATTACCCCGACCGCTTTGATGGATGTGATTGATTTCATCGAAGAAGATATTACCGATCGGACCGGCCTGAACATCAAGATCCCCTTCGACAAATCAGGCGCCGACATCCTGTTGATTCATAATGCCGGTGAATTTCTGTCCTGGCCGGAAAATATCGAGGCCTTTGCCATTATCTTTGAATTGGCCGGAATCAGCTGGACCCTGGCCAGCGATATGGTCGGATATGATTCCGTGAATTATGGTCTCTTTTATGATGATGTTCAACTTGCCAAAGTGACGCTCAAACATGCCCAGGTGGCCAAAAAACTGGGTGTGAAAAAGGTTGTGGCCGGCGAGTGCGGTCATGCTCATAAAGCCCTTATGCCGATTGCCGACCGTATCTGGCTCGGCGAGAGCAATATCCATCGTGAATCCTCGATGGTGACACTGGAAGATATCGTCATGAACGGCAAAGTGAAGATTGATCCTTCCCGTAATGAGTTCCCGGTTACTTTGCATGATCCCTGCAACCTGGCCCGCTCGATGGGAATCATCGAACCGCAGCGGCGGGTAATCAAGAAGATCTGTCCGCAATTCCGCGAAATGACACCGCATGGTGTCAATAATTACTGCTGCGGCGGGGGAAGCGGCTTTGCCATCATGCAGTCCAACAATTTCCCGAATTGGCGGAATCTCCTTCCCGGGCGTAAGAAATTCACGCAGATTCTCAATGCCTTCACAAGGGAAGAGCTTTCGCCGGATATTCATAAATATGTTTGCGCCCCTTGCT
>JBFMFJ010000050.1:0-13711 GCA_040752235.1 Candidatus Zixiibacteriota bacterium
TCCTGATTCGGCATGGCTTTTCCCCGGATTCGGAGAATGGCTGGAATTCAACGATGGATTATGGATTACATTGGATGTCGAATATACCGCTTCCGGCTATTATGATGTCGGCCTGATTTACTATTTTGGTGCCTACTGCGATACCCTTGAAATACCCGGCATGATAAAAGTCTCCACTATGCTGGTCGATTTTGATGGAACTCCCGGGACCGGTATTGCCCCGCTGAGTGTTTCGTTTGCCGATCTAAGTCTTGGCTCACCGCAAAGCTGGAAATGGTATTTCGGTGATGGTGATTCTTCCATGATCGAAAATCCCGATCATACCTATTATCCGCCGCAGACACCCGATAAGGGAGAAAAAACATATCCTTCGTATCAGGGTGATGTCCTTGATAAATTCGCCGGCAAACAGTGGCCCGTTGAAATTGCCAAATCGCCCATCCTTGATAAATTGGATTATCTAACTGATAAATATCTTGCCCCTTCAGCAGGAGAATCTGATCCGGTATGTTCCACTTATTATTATCATAATGGACAGCCGGCCTATCTGTGGCGGACTCCTGATCCCTGGGGGGATGATTTCAGGAATACGCGCTTTACCTGCGAGACTCCGGGAAAACTCAAGGAAATCCAGATGTTGTTATATGATAGTGAGCGTTACGGCCATTGTACAGGTGAGGGGATGACTATATTCGTATGGAACAGTCGAGATGGCTTCCCCGGCGAGGTCATCGACAGTGTCGATGTCGCCTGCTCCGACATAATTTATTACCCGAACTGGTTTACAGTCGATGTATTTGACAAAGATATTATTGTCGCCGGAGATTTTCACATCGGCTATACCGTTAAGGACACCACTATCGATACGATATTGATTGTGTCTGATAATGGTGAGGATCATTCGGCATGGGATTCATACAGGACTTCGGAATTCTGGAATGGCTTCTGGTGGCCAATAGCCCCCTCGTGGCAGGGAGACTACTCATTTATGATAAATGCCGTCATCTGTGAGGTTCAGGGAACTACCTTTGATGTTTCACTTATTGTAAATGATGGCTCCTTCGAGGATACGCTGGTCAGACCGGCGTATATTTCCATATTGGATACGCTTATTGTGGATTTCACCGCCTCGCCGACAAGCGGCAAAGCTCCACTGAATGTGGCTTTTCAATCTTTATGCAATATTATTCCGTCATCGGTAACCTGGCATTTTGGCGATGGTGATTCGAGCCATGTCCTTGATCCGGAGCATGTCTATAACGAAATCGGTGTCTATACCGTCAAACTGTATGCCGAAATACCGGGCTATAGCGACAGTATGATTATGACTGATCTTATTGCGGTGTCGGACATCAATGCCGATTTCAGCGCCGATGTCAGATGCGGCGGAGTTTCGCTGGTGGTCAATTTCAGTGATCTTTCGACCGGCTCAAATCCAATCAGTGCGTATTTCTGGGATTTCGGCGATGGTTTCACCAGCAGCCAAAGCGAGCCGTCGCATCAGTTCGATTCAAGCGGCATCTATGATATTACGCTGATTGTGAATGATGCCTATGGTGCGGATACTCTCGTAAAAGAGGCGTATATTATCGCCCAGGATTCCGTTTCGGCCGATTTTATAGGTATTCCAACTTCGGGAAAGGCTCCGCTCACCGTTATGTTCGAACCGGTTCTTGACGGTGCCGCCGACTCGTATTACTGGGATTTTGGTGACGGCAGCGATTCAAGCAATGTTCGTAATCCCATTCATCAATATACCACTCAGGGTAAATATGATGTAAAACTGCGGGTTTCGCTGAACCTTGACGCCTGTACTCATGTCGATTCCCTGACGAGAGAAGACTATGTTGTCGTAAGTGAACTTGATGCCGCCTTTACGGCGACACCGAAAGCGGGCATTGCTCCTCTGACAGTCCAGTTCACCGACATGAGTCCCGGCTTGCCCGACACATGGTACTGGGATTTCGGTGATGGTGAAACCGCATTGGAGCAAAATCCGCTCCACCAGTTCGATACATCAGGTATCTATAATGTATTCCTGAGAGTGAGCAATTGGCTTGGAGATACGGACAGCCTGCTCAAAATTGAATATATTCATGCCGGTGACAGCCCCTATGTCGATCTCAATATCGACATCCAGGGAACCAATGCCAGGCCCGGGTTTGATGTCCCCTTCTATTACATGTGGACCAACGATGAGACATTCACAGCTCAGAGCTGTACGCTGTCGATCCTGCCGCCCGATCGCTACGCCGTCTTTGACGTGCGTCCCGGCGATACTATAAAGACCGGCACATTCAATGGATACTTTTTCAGGGGAGATACGATCATCATTCCCGTTGGTTCTATCGAGCCGACTGATTGGTATGGGGGGATGGTAATCGTCGAAGGTACACTCTCGGAATTCGTGCAGATCGGCGACACCATATCGACGGAAGCCTGGATATCGACGTCGTCACAGGAGATGAATCTCGACAATAATCATAACGTTCTGGAGATGGAAGTAACCGGCTCCATCGATCCCAATGACAAACTTTGTTTCCCGGCCGGAATCGGCGAAGATAAAGTCGTGGAGCCGGGCAAGCGTCTCAACTACATGATTCAGTTCGAGAATAAACCGGAGGCGACCGCCGAGGCCACTTTCATACGAATTGTCGATACTCTCGACACCGATCTCGATTGGGGAACGCTGGCCATCGGTTCGATGAGTCACCCCGATCCCTGCGACTGCACTTTTGATCCATACAAAGGCATTATCACCTGGATATGCGATTACATAATGCTGCCGCCGAACATAAATCCGCCTGAAGGCGAGGGATACGTGACCTACACAATTTCGCCGAAGGCTGATCTGGCGTCCGGCACCGAAATCCGTAATACGGCCTGGATCAGGTTCGATTACAATGCCTGGCTTCAGGCGCCGGAGGATGGCCCCGTTATAAGGACCATCGGTGTCTCATATATTTGCGGTGATGCCAATATGAGCGGAAGTGTGAATCTGTTGGATGTGACTTATCTGATAAGTTACCTGTATCGGGGCGGCCCGGCGCCGGTCCCGTATGAAGCGGGTGATGTCGACGGCAGAATCAACATCAACATTCTTGATGTGACCTACCTCATCACCTATTTGTACCGCGGCGGCCCGCCACCGAAATGTCAATAAGTACTACATTCTAATTAAAGGGCCGGTTTCCCGGCCCTTTTTTATTCAGTCTATTGTAGGGAGGCGCATAGATATGTTTCCGAATGAGTTATAAATAGGCAGGAGTCCAGAGACTCCTTCCCTGCGATTACCTGCAACGCCAAAAGGCCGTGATTTTCGCACTCAAAGAACTGATTACTCCGGGAAACGAGAAGATTCTTGACAATTAGAGGAGACTTTTGTATTATTCAGATGTTCAACGGAATATATTATATTTCTGAAATCCTTATATGGTAAATCTCGGCTGAAATTACTCATTTAGGCAATATTGTTGGTGCGTAATTTTTAATTCAACATCGGGAACCAAAGGGAAAGGAGTGAGGCATGTTCCGCAAATCTTATCATTACCTTGGCCTGACATTGCTGACGGGATTGTTTCTGGCCATGATAAGTGCATCGCCGGCACTGGCCAAGGGAACCGCCCATCAGCTGGAATTCGTCGACGGCACCGACGAACAGGGACAGATTATTATCAAAGTCGGAGCGGAGAAAAGCGACGGCAGCATCGACGAGTATCAATTCAACATCTGGATCGATGACCCGCCGGTTGACGAAAACTGGAAAGCCGACCAGTTCTACAACGACATTACCCAATACGAGCATTTTGATGCAGAATTTGTCACTAGTAACAAAATTCGGTTCTGGATCGCCGACGATTGCCCGCATTATGAAGATATCAAGAACATTAGTGTCGAAGATGATACCGATGAGACGGTGATTATCGACGACGATCCGGCGCTGGCCGTTCCCATCGTGCAGTTATCGCTGGATATAACCGGTACCGGCAATGGAGGCACTTTCACCTTCGGAATAGCTGATCCGGCTTTTCCCAAAGCCACTGTCCCGACCACCGGGCTGACCGGTGACCAGATTGAAGATAATCTCGTCATCGAATTCAATGGCCTGAATGATTATTATTCGGCTGCAAAAGTCGGCGGAATCATTATTGTCGAGAATGTCCCGTGTCCGTTAGGAGTCCTGGCCGGAACCACCGATACTGCCCTGACCTATATCGTCAAAACTGAGCGGACCCGATGGGGACACGGAGTGCCGTCGCTGGGGCAATGGAGTCTGATTATCCTGATGGCCGTCCTGATAGTTTCCGGAACGATTGTTATCACCCGGCGCCGCCGCCTTAGTGCCAACTGACAGCTTTGCTGCGAGGAATCACCGTCCTAGATGGGAGAAAACGGTTAATACAACTTCTTATTTTCTAATAATAATTCTCTGCACTGTCTAACTGTGTCAGTATTTGTAAATTGGGGTCTACGACCTGCCAATGTCGACAAAAGGGCCGGTTTCCCGGCCCTTTTTAATTTTCTGCCTTGCTAAAGTGGGACTCTCCGTAATCCAGATTCTCGTAAAGAAGTGCACAGGCGGGGTTCCGAATGAGTCGAAAGATGATTGAGAAACCCGGCTATTACTCTGAATTAAATAAATAGTGGTTCTAAATAGGCAGGAGCCCAGAGACTACTTTCCTACTATTACTTAAAAGAAGGATGTCGAAACCTCACTTGCTCCGCAAGTGACCTTCGACCATGCGGGTCTCAGGCAAGGAGTTTCAACCTATTTACTGACCAGAGTGCAGAGAAATTCACGTTAGTCTGCATCGTATTGTTAGCCACGCATTAATTCATGCCGAATCATCATGAGCATTTCGTAAAACCTGCTGAGTTCATTCTTGACCTCCAATGGATTCTGCTTCTTGTCTTCCGTCATTGCCACAATTCGATCAAAACGACGAGTCAACTCCACGAACCACATATCCAATTCGCGGTTAGATCTACGCGATGGTGCATCAAACACCTTCTGTATATATTGTGGTGGAAGCAATGTTTCCGGATTAGTCAGTCGCTTCTCTATTGCGCCAATATCAGACCGCAGCTCCGAAAGTGCTGCTAAAAATTCCGCAAATGACCTTTCTTCAGGTTTATCACTATGCTTTAAAGCCTGTAATTCAAGAGAAACTGATATAGGAGATTCAATTTCTTCAGGTTTCTTCTTCACAATTGTGTTGATTTGTTTTATAATTTCTTTTTTTGCGTCCTCAACACTATCAAGATCCGTATGGTCAACAGAAATGGTTCTCATCCCTGCTACATCAAAAGGAAGTTTGTCATCTTTTTGCATGATTTGAACAAGCGGTTTCCGTATCGCATGTCGAAGGGCCAGCTCATAGAAGACATTTGCGTTGGTTCCGGTTAGGTCAGCAATCACGAGTGGATCATCTATGATGTGTTGAATGACTTGGCTGGTAATCATCCCCGGCTCCGATATCTCGTCTGCGCGAATGGCTTCGAAACCGCAGGCCAGTGCTGCAGGTTTGAGCACATGCTTCAGAATCTTGTCGGCGCGATTTCGTATATCAGAACCATCCGCGCCTATTGGTGAAATCACGAAACAGATATTCTTAGCATCTGACATATCTAGGACCTCCTATTTCTATAGTTAACGTAGGGGTGGAGTCTCATGACTCCTGCCTATTTGACTCCATGATTCATTTAATATATTTTCCGACGGTCGGAATATAAACAAAGACTGCCAATTCGGCAATAGATCGATTAAGTTTTTTTAAAAAAGATTTTTGTTCGTCAGAAATTACCAAAGTTGAATATAAAATTATTATAATCCCGGGAAAATGATCGCCATGGCAGGCCGAAGGCGAGATGGCGCTGTTGCGCCCAGACCGAAGGCCAAAAAAAAGCCCTTCGCCTTCACTCAGGGTTTATACTTCGCGTTCGCTCAGCATTTATCCTTCGAAAACTCAGGATTTAAGAGCCGCTAAATCGCTTCGCTCGAACTGGCTCTAAAAGCGGAGAGGCAGGGATTCTCCGACGGTTAATTTATTAAGTCGTTGATTATAATTACATTACATTGAGAATCAAAGATTTACAGGGAAATTATTTTTTTATATTCTTTTGTTTGTTTGTGTCTGTTTTTTGATTTTTTTCCCACTGATGGGCACAAGATGGTCACAAAGCTCTCTCTAAGTATCTTATCGATAATCCAAGACTTCATTTCTCATTGTCTTCCCTCAAATTATTTTTTCAAACCTTGGGTAAAGCCTTACACTTCAAGTCGGGAGAAGTCTAATGCGCCTATTCTTGGCCCTGTACTTTTCAATGATTTCCTTGCGTTCAAGATTTCCCAAATTGCGTAATACTCGCTTTTCGAACTCCAGACGTGGGTTCCCGCGAGTAAGCACGCCCAATTCCCTCAAAACACGACTTGTCAGAGATTGCAGCGTGCAAGAATGATTCGGGCATTTGCGTAGAGATTCAAGAATAGCATTTTGGATTTCTGATGCTGATATTTCATCTATCCGCCGATGTCGCTGATTACGCGCCGCCATATTTGTTTCGAACAAGAATAATTCATTCTGTGATTCTTCTTCATCCTCGCCATTGTCATCTTCAGTAATCTTGTTTGATTCAACATCAGGTCCATTATATTCATCTTCAGTAAATTCTGGAGAGATTAATGGTCCAGGGAAGATATCTCTTTCTTCAAGCAAGCGCCATAACGGCAGGAGAGAACTTTCTTTGTTAAAGCGAAAAGCAGATTCTCTAATTCGATAAAACTCCAAACCACATCTCTCCAGGATTCGCTGTCGCTGCATGTCTTCTTCATATTGTTCCGAACCATGCCATTTATCACCGTCGCATTCAACTGCTAATCGCTGGTAGCCTCCCTCAATCACAAGATCAATTCGTTTACCGGCAATTTGAAATTGTGGGATGACATAGAAACCCCTTCTCAATAACTCCAGAGCGACATCGACTTCAAACCAACTATCGAAAGGCAATGGCGGTTTGACTATTTCTCTATTGTCCTGTGCAGCCCTACGTTCTAATTCCTCTCGATTTAGGCCGCCAATTTCCTGCTGCCGCGTTCCCTCAAAAAACTCCAGTAGTCGCTTTCTAAGGCGAGCCTGGCTGAGGTCCTCTTGTTTCACAGAATGAAAAAGCCACATTTGGTCCCGGGCACGACTGGCTGCTACATTATAGCGTTTTTCATCCGTTGGTCCCTCTTTTATAAGCCCACTTGCGGCATCCTGCCCTGCTACCATTGATAAGAATATTACGTCACGTTCATCGCCCTGAAAGCTATAAGGATTGCCGCAAATCAATCGGCGTTTTTCCATTTCTACGGCACCAATTCTGTCCAATAGCATCTTCTCTATAAGATTTGCTTGCGTTTCACCTTGAAGCGCAATCACCCCCATCGTCTTGATGTTATATTTTCTATCTCGACACAACTCCGAAATCTTTTCGACAATGGCTTTAGCCTCTGGTCTGTTAATGGTACGACTGCTTGATCCTTCGCGATATCCGCCTTCTACAAAAACTGATTTAAGAGGAAGCAGGCGATTCGGTCCATATTGCCTTAGTGGTATTAAAGGCGTATCGAAATAACAAAGATCATTACTAAATCGTATTATTTCAGGCATACAGCGAAAATGCTCCCTTAAAACAATATGATTTGTTCCGTATCGAAGTTTTGCATGATCAAAAATGCTTGCATCCCGATGGAAAGAATCTTTGAATTCGAAATCGTATAGAAATTGTTCCATTAGGCGGAATACCAGATTCTTATCGACGAATCCCTCCTCTGGACTAATTTGCTTATCGTCACCGACGATCAGTATTTTCTTACCCAGATAAAACAAAGGATTAGCTTCAAATCCGCACTGTGACGCTTCATCAACTATTATAATATCGAACAAGCCCGGAGCTGGGTCAACAGTATCCCATACTCTATGAAGAGGCATTACCCAGGCCGGGACCGCCTCACGGCACTTATTGAGATGCTGTTGGGCTTCACGCCTATGTCTTGATGCATGTTTTCCTGTTCCCTTACCAAGACGACGCATTGATTGTTGCCATGCTACCATCTCGCGCGTGTGGTTTTCTTTCAGCCGTGAGAAGCAAAATGACCAAGCGCGCAAAGCTGCGATCAATCCAATGCTCTCGCTGATTCCGTTCTCGATTTGTCTGGATCTTTTCACAAGACTTGGCGCATCGTCTTTACGCAGATAATCTTTGATGTATTTATTTGCTCTTGCCCAATCCCACGCATTTCTAATCTGCTGAATGCGCATTTCCCAATTAGATTCAGAGAAGGTTTGAGTTAAATCCTGAATCAATTTGGGAGCTATTTTGCTTAGATTCCTAATGTTCATATCCATCTTTTGAACGGATGATTTTTCCTTCTGAAGCTCCTGAATTTTGGCAAGGCAACGATTATATGCCTCTGTATTTCGATCTCGTATTACTGCAAGAATCCGATTAACAATAGGATGAATATTATCTTTTGCAATAAGAGTTGTTATCGGTTTTTCGATTTTCTGAAACTCTGTTTCGATACGACGTTGATTTTGATAAGCCTGAGCAAGCCTACACGATGCAACCATTCTTTTGACCATGGATTCATCTGCCCAATCAGGTTCAGTAAATAAAGGACATTTTCTTAGTGCGATTCGGCATTGTTCAATTGTCTTTTCAATTGATAAAACACCGTTAAGCTCATCGCAAAGTGCTCTTAGAGCCTCCAATTGCAATACATATGGGCCCTGGATTTTGTCGCAACGACTTGACCAAAAACTCCAAGCCTTCTCTATTTCATTGAGTACGATCAAAATCCTTGTAAGAGTTCTTATATCATCAAAACTATTGATACGATGTCCATTTAGACTAATCGTCTTTAATATATAAATACGATCTCTAACCTGTTTCGGTCGAAATGGCCCCCAACCAAGTTTCCCACCATTTTCCATGTGCTTTTCCAATGTCAGCGCATCATCGAGCAGGGTCTTTATTTCGATCTTTCCCGGGTTGTCAAGGGAATTATTATCCGCAATATGAACAATTGTCTCAATGGCGTTGATTATTGCCATTGTAAAGCGAAAATGCTCGCGCCAAAGCGTAATGTTTCCACCGATTACATCACTGAGAGCACTCTGTGTCCAGGAATGGGTCGATGCCAAGATCCGTTTGCGTTGATTTATGAATGCAGATAAAGAATCCAGTATTCCTTGAATATTCTCTCTTTCAGTTTTCGAGAGGAGAAGTGCCGTTTTATCATCGGCCTCAGAAGACGCTTGACTCAACTCATTAATCGCCTCTTTCTCTTGAGTCACAAACCCGACAAACTCATCGGAGGAAGGCAATTCACTTGGCAACGCCAGATCTAACTCCTGCTGCTTTTCAGGTGTTATATAGCGGAGAAACCGAAGAATGATTAGCAATTCATTTTCAGCAAGAGGGCATGCTTGATCCAATGACACTGCATCGTCAAACCACTCAAAGCTGCTTCGCTCTTTGTTCACTGTCTGGGCTATTTGTGCAGCAGTTCCTCTATATTTGGTCTGGGCAATTGTCAGTGAATGAGTCTCCGACTCCCGTATCGCCCGTAGCCTTCGATCTATTTCGGCTTTTTCTTCCCTGAGCTGATTAAGACTTTGCTCTAACATCCTTAGATTGTCAGCCGCTTTTTTCTCGTTCCAATTCTCCCTCTCTCTCAGTATTCCGCTGATGCTCGATTCCAGCGATCGCTTTTCTTCAAGGCCACTGCCAAGAAGATTAATACAAAGTGGCCGTAGCTCTTCGGGCATAAGGCCTTCGAGAACCTGCAAAGCGCGCGGGGTCTTTGCAGTGATCAACATTCTTTGTCCAGTGGCAAGCAAGTGACAGATAAGATTTGCAATGGTGTGAGATTTTCCTGTACCGGGCGGCCCTTGAACAAGAACTCCATTTGATGACTGAATTTTATCCACGATACGCCGCTGCTCTTCATTAGATGGTTTTGGAAAAATAATCTCACCTTCAAAATCTGTTTCCGAATTGCCAGGATCAAATTCCATTTCGTTTTCACCATTTTGGCCTATTTCTGCTAAATCTGCAAATTCTGAGGGAATCTTTTCCCCATTCCCAATTCTTTCTCTGATCCGTCTAAGAGTTTCAGTTAATCCTCTGCCTGAACGCTCTCTCAGAATAATGGCGGGTGCATATTCAACAACTGGCCTAACAGTAGGCTGCGCATTTTTCGACTCCAATATGTCATCATATTCGCCTTCTGCGTTGATTGATTTCACTATGGTTTTCAGCGCATCGACGATGTGATCCTTCTCCCAAGGGTTTTCAGCAAATTCAGCCAAAGAAATCTTGGTGCTCTCCTCTACTTGGGCAGGTTGCTCTTCAATATCAAGCATATCAAATTCTGGTCGGGCTTTTGCACCATCAATATCTGGCCGAATAGTGAATTTTCCCAAACGAGCTTCGAAATCCAAAAGAGCATTAGCTACAATCAAATGTCGGCGAATTCTTTGACCGCTGGGGGTCAACCAAGTCAGTAGACCAATCCCAATAATCAATTCATATTCTTCTCCCAGCCGCAACTGCTCTTGATGAATAGCAAAAAGTGCGGAGTAGACTTTATGAATACTCTCCCAAGAGTTATGCTCTTCAACCCATGGCAACCAACGTTCTTCCAAATAGCGATCCCATGCTTTCTGAATGTCAGGGTGATCAGTGAGGTGCTGTTTGTGCTGGATAAACTCCGGCTGATCTGATCCATGTGCCCACGCCGGATTTCGAACCTGTATTTGTATTTCGATCAGAAGCTCCGGGAGGTCATTCTTTTTTCGGAGGGAGTCTTCGACTATCCAATCTTTACATATAGCGGGAACACTTGGTAATTCAGGCTCGCGCCGGTTCTGAATTTCAACCCAAATATCTAACTCATAATCCTCATCAAGTCCCCAGGCGAGCGTAAAACATCCCTTTTGTCTGGGAATATCGCTAATCCAAAGCACTTCTTTATATACTGATATGTCTCGAACCAGCTGTGCTCTTAGAGAAGCGAGCCTTAATAAATACTCCACCAACCGAACTGCTTTATCTTTCGCAATTGATGTAGAATTTTCTCCCATTTGATAGCCAAACCCTTATAGAATCCGATTAAATAAACAGATTATTAGGACTAAATAAGTTGATAATCCCCTCATTGTCAATAGCTTAAAAGGCTTATATTATTTCTTGTTCACTAATTCACGCACGCAATTAATTATAAAAGCGCATCAAAGATTTCGCTAACACCCCACCAGCGGGGCGGGGCCGGATTTATAGAGATAGCTTATTAAATAAGTGACGTCGAGAATATTAGTCGAGCAACTGCCGTTGATGTCGCCCATAACAGCCGGATATGGGGCATTGCCCCCCTTGTAAAGGTAGCTGATCAGAAAAGTGACATCAAGGATATTCACACTGTTATTGCCATCAGCATCGCCCAGCATCCAGGTGCGGAAATCGGGGCTGTTGTTGCTGTAAGTAAACCGCCCGGTATTATCGGTCGCCTTGACCTTCCACCAGTAGCGGGTGCCGAATTCAAGGCTGTCATCAAGGGTCAGAGTATATTCGTTGGCCCAGATACTGTCTATGGTATTAACAAAGTTGAAATTGCTGTCAATCGCTATATACAGCGTGTAATAGACCGAATCGAGCGGGTCATATTCCTGTGCAGGCGCCCACCAGAAATTGGTCAGCATATCGACCACATGGGTATATCCGGTATCCGGGGGATAATTTGCCTGAAAAGCAGACGGCGCCTCCTCGGTGGTATTAACCCAGAAGGCCTGCGATTCGCTCCAGTCGGAATATTCATACTGATCAAAAGCCCGAGCACTCCAGAAATAATGCCAGTTTTCATTAAGCGGCTCGGTCACCTGCCAGCCGGTCGAATCAATTCCTTCGGCAATATTATCCTCATAAATCGGATCAGGCTCGCCAAACGTAGTGTCATTGGCAACTACAAACTCATATGTCAGGGTATCACCGGTTTCGGCATCGGTGGAGTTTTGGAGGTAAAGGAAGGGCTGGAGATCCTTCACAACCATATCCTCAGCCGGATTCAGAAGCAGTGGAATCGAAGGAACGCTGTTCATGTGGAAAGAGGTACTATACCATTCTGACCAGAAGTCACCGCACTTAATACGTAAACGTAAATAATATGTCATTCCGTCAATTAATGGAGAACCATTATAAGTAATTAAAGTATCCGGGGACGCAACAGGGGCAGGATTCCACATCTCAGCGTAGGTCCAATCATTATCGGTGCTAAAACCAATGTCAAGGCTATCCTGAATATTATTGCTATAATCTGTATATCGCCAGAATATAGTAGGGGTATCTTCCGTAACATGGTTTAAATCCATATAATCCATATTGACATTATCTATTTTGCAGCCACAACCGATTGGCCATGAGCCCATAAGGACATTACAGCTATTATTTTCCGGGGCACAAGGTGAGAACAAATTTATTGTATAATCATCGGTTACCAAATCACAAAATTGTGGGTCAGCCGAAATATTTCCATTTATTCCTGTTTGATCCGGTATTCCGATATATTGATCTCCATTTTCACCATAAACATCACAGCACCCAAAGTAAAAATGATAAGATGAGTCTAAATATGTATTAGCATATATCGCGTATAAATTATTATAAAATATATTATTAGAAATGGAATGGTTTATCTCATAATCTTTTACTCTAATTGCACCATTTGAGTTATAAGCAAACGTGCAATTTTTCATAATGGACGGAGACTGGCAAAAATTGATTACAACAGGGGAATCGTTGAATATATATGTGCATTCAAACATTTTAACCGAACGAGATGATATTCCGCCAGGTACTTCTGATATGCCGCCATTATTATGATTAAAACAACAATTATTGAATAATATTGCAGATGGACTTGACGGCATTTCTCCTACCTCAGTAATATTTCCATAATTATATTCAAATACAGAATTATAGACTGCCATCGACATTTCATACCACATTTGTATTACGCACTGTACAGTATGAGTAAAGTAACAGTTGGAATATATTCCAACCCCTTTTATAGATACTTGATTTGAATCAAATGTGCAACTGTCTACCAGCCCTGGCGAGAATTTTGCAATGGCCGTATTGTTGCCCATAAAATGACATTTGGTAACAATTAATGCCGAATCTGGAGGATAACCATAGGCACTTATAGTCATGGCAGTCCCGGAATTATCGTGGAAATCACTATTCCCTATAAAGACATCACCAATTTCAGACAAAATGCCATTATTATTGTTAGATATTTTACAATTATTTACATTAACAATTACTGGACTACCAAAGACATTTATAGCCCAACCAGTGCAATTAGAGATGACAACATTTTCCAGATTAAATGTAATTATGCCATAATATGAATAGATTCCACAACTCGCATTGGTGATTGAAACATCGTTGAGATTAAGTGTGATTCGCTCATCTATTGTTATATCACAGAAAAAGGCGTACTGGTTTGGCTCAATAACGTCAATTATGGTTGAATCTGGTCCGGCGGCACCCGTTATGACCAAGGATTTATCATACAGTCTGATATCATTATTTCCGTCTCCCGTATATATTCCGGGTTCCAATAATATTGTGTCGCCACTTGCAGCGGCATCAATCCCCGCCTGAA
>JBFMFJ010000051.1:0-13701 GCA_040752235.1 Candidatus Zixiibacteriota bacterium
TCTCTTGATATGACGAAGGACCTCCATACCACTCATGCCCGGCATTTTAACGTCGAGTATCGTGATATCAACCAGTTCATCCCTGAGCATGCCGAGAGCCTGCTCGCCGCCGGAGGCGGTATACACCTCCATATTGCGGCGCTGAAGGACTTTCTTGAGTGAATCAAGGAAGTCGACTTCGTCATCGACAAGCATAACCCGAATCGGTTCGCCGGTATCAATCAGTGGAAAGCCGCTTTCACCGGCTGCGGTCTTTTTTCCGGCGGCTATGGCGTGATGAATACGTTTGGCCAGCTCATCCATGTCGATTGGCTTGGCCAGGTAATCGGTTATGCCTTCCTTGGAAGTCTGAAAGGCATCGCCTACCGAAGCATGGCCCGTGAGAAGAATCACCGGCATATCGGGATACCTCTCATGAATCTGCCGAAATACCTCGACGCCGTCGATATCCGGCATTTTGACATCAAGGACGATGGCATCAAAAACTACGTCATTGATTTTTTCGAGTGCCGTGACGCCGTTGGGCGCGACATCGACCTCGAATCCCCTTCTGCCCAGTGCCTTCGATGAGGAAACAAGAAATTCCTCTTCATCGTCAACCAGAAGCAGTTTATATTTTTTGGTGCCTGTATCCATAGTAACACCTCGAATTTATTATGCTTTCCTGTTTTCAGTTTGATATGGCAATATTATTTTCATGGTTGTACCCTGTCCCTGTTTGCTGGAAGCCTCGATTGTCCCGCCCCAGCCCTGTACGATGCCGTAACAGACCGATAACCCCAGTCCGGTACCCTTGCCGACCGGCTTGGTGGTAAAAAAAGGCTCGAAGATGCGGTCGAGATCTGCTGGTGAAATACCGGTGCCATTATCGGAAACATTGATGACGATAGATTCATTCACACGATGCGCCCCGACGACAATTTCCCCGCCTGTTGGCATGGCATCGACACTGTTGTTAATAAGATTGACAAGGACCTGCTCGAGTTCCACCGGATCGAGCAATACTCTCGGAAGATTTTCTCCGATATCCTCATGGAGATTGATATTGCGGACTTTGGCATGGCGATGCATCAGGCTGACGATATCAATCAAGCGCGGTTTGACATCGGTCAATTCCAGTTTCGATTCCTGGCTCCGCCCGAACTGCAAAAGTTTTTTGGTGATACCGGCGCACCGCTGGACCTGCGTCTGGCAGCGCTTGATGGAATCGAGCGCATCATAGATATCTTCCTTGGTGCAGTTGGAATCCTTGAGAATATCGGAAATGTTGGTCTGTTCGGCGCTGATGATGGCCAGCGGATTGTTGATTTCATGCGCTAGTCCGGTCGTAAGTTCGCCGATTGATGCCAGCTTTGCCGAGCGAACAAAAGCGCGGGATATTTCCTCGCGCTCGGCGGTGGCTTTGTCGATGCGGGCGGTCAAATGGCGTGTCGAGAAAAAGGTAATGAAAGCCAGGAAGACGACCGCGATTAGAACCACGTACGCACCGGTCGCTATAGCCTGGTTAACCGGCGCTTGTATGAATGATAGATCCTGTTCCACGACCAGCATCCAGCGGTTGTTGTTGATCCAGGTCGTCACCAGTAGCTTGGTGACGCCGCCTATTTCGGCATGATGATCCTCGACACCGGTATGGACAACCGGTGTGATATCGGGCGCTTTATCAAGCAGCAGACCGGATTTGGGAAGCGACTGATAGAGGCCGTCGCGGTTGACGATGTATGAATCGCTGCCGTCGCTGAGAATCCCGCTTTTGACAAGGGCGCTGAATTTCTCACTGTTGATGGTGGTGCGGAGTATCCAGCGTTTGTCGTTCTCGATTGTCTGAACGGCGATAATGCAGTGCGGGACCTGCCGAAATCCCGGAAAAACATCACTGATGTACTGCCCGCGGACGTTGACTTCCTTGAACCAGTCGGCGTCGCGATAGTTGCGATCCTGCAGATTATATGGGCCGACATAGGCCAGATGTTTGCCGTCGGCATCGATCACGCCCAGATCGATGAATCCTTCATCGCTGGATGCATTCAGGTTGTTCAGCAGGGTCTGGAGATTGGCGACATTAGTTAATTCGCGCGATGAATGCGACTCGGCCGCCAGTTGCAGCAGATGGAGCTGCTCGGAGAGGTAGGCCTCGATGGCATCGGCATGCCCCTCGACCATGGTGCGCATTTCCTCCAGCGATTTTTGCTCGAGCAGTCTGCCGAAAACGATCCATGAACCGAAGCCGGCAAAAGCCAGCGGGACCATGGCGGCGAACAAAAGGACCGCCACTATACGCCACCGAAGCGCCTTGCCCGCTCCCATAAACTTGCTTATTGCATCATTTGCCATAATATCTTCCAGCCGGTTTATTTTATTCTTTCAAAATGACGGTTAAGCAACAATCATGCCTTTATAGCTATGTGGCGTTTAAGATTGTATATAACAGTAACTTATATGAATAAATTTATCCTTGACAAAACAAACAAGAATATTAAATTGAAATTATCATTTCATTTTGAAAGCATTTTGATATGAAAAACAATGACAACCGGTTTCAGTTTCCCGATTTTATTGCCGAGGTGCGCAGCCGCTCCTTTCGCGAGACACTCCGAACTGCGGCGCAGGTGGCGCGGTTTGATTCTTCGGTCCTGATAAGCGGCGAAACCGGGGTCGGCAAGGAAGTGGTTGCGCGCTATATTCACTGGTTATCGGCGCGCCGCAGCAACGCCATGCTGACCATCAACTGCGGGGCGCTTCCGGAAACACTTCTCGAAAGCGAGTTATTCGGGCACAAGGCCGGCTCATTCACCGGCGCCATCAATGACCGGGTCGGCCTGTTCGAGCAGGCGGCGCGCGGGACAATTTTCCTCGATGAGATCGGCGATGTCTCGAAAGCGATTCAAATCAAGCTGCTGCGGGTGCTTCAGGAGCGCGAGATACTCCGGGTCGGCGAGAATATTCCGCGCAAGGTGGATATTCATATTATCGCCGCTACCAACCGTGATCTGGATTGTGATGTGCGCGAGGGGAATTTCCGCGAGGATCTTCTGTATCGCCTGCGCGTGATCGAAATTCGGGTGCCGTCGCTTCGCGAGCGGCCCGAAGATATCGTCCCTCTGACCGAGTACCTTCTTAAAAATCTGGCCAAAAAGCTGGAACTTCCGAATCTGCATCTTGATGATGACTGCCTCGAGCGGTTCCAGGTTTATTCCTGGCCGGGCAATGTCCGCGAGCTGCAGAATGCGCTGGAGCATGCCGCCATATTGAGCGGTGACGGCGCCGTTCGCGCCAAACATCTCCCGCCGCAGATTATCGATCCGGGCAAGGCGCGGCATGATCCGGATAGAACCGCGCCGCGAACGCTCGAAGAGGTGGAGTTAGAACATATCAGGAAAATACTGCAACTGACCGGCGGCAACCGCGCCGAAGCGGCGCGCATACTCGGTATCGGCCAGGCCACCCTCTGGCGCAAGATGAAGATAATCAAGGGGGAGTGAGGGGGTATTTTTAAGCGGCGCCCCAGTTGAGTTTGAAGTTGAGGCCGAGATCGAAAATGAAATCCTTCACCCAATATACTTTGCCGCCCTTGATGTGGATCACCGTCACACCGCTGTTTTCTCCGACTCTTCCGTTTTTGTTTGTAAGATAAATATTCCAGTGTACGGCAACAGTATTTGCACCGACCAGATCAAATGTACTCCTTACACAGATATCCTGAATGTCGAATCGAATATTAGGGAATTGCTCGAGAAATCGCCGAAACCATCCTTCAACATTAGCTCTCCCCTCGAAAGTGCCGCTTTCAGGTATTTCACCCGGATATATAAATATCCCATCATCCCGCCAGGCCGACATAAATGCGGCCAGGTCATGGCGGTTCAAGGTCCCAAAAGCACCGGCTATGGCTTTCTTTGCAACAAGCGCCCCGATCATAGGACCCTCCTGCCGAAATTTTTTAAGAGATTGACAACTTATTTTCTCAGACAACCCTGCTTTTCTTGCGAAAAGCAAAATCAATGATTTATGAAAGAGATATTCACTTGCAAATGTAGGTCAAAACAAATTGTCTGCAAGGGAAATCTTTCATCCGGAGGTGTCGGGTCACAATAGATTCCCGCCCTCGCGGGAATGACATAGCGGTAGGGGCGTATTGATATACGCCCGGTTAATGGCAATATGAGGGCAGAGGAGGACGTAAATCCTGAGTTGCGAAGGGTCTGCCGCCCACTTACTTGTCGGCTATTTCAATTCTTGTTCAAGGGTGGCATGGTGCTGAGCGAGCTGGCGGTATTTTTCATCTTTGGTGGCGTTGTAGAGCTGTGTGAAAAGTGTTTTGCAGAAACCATGAAGGACATAATCATTGGGATGCTCCACAATCAGCCTGTCAATAATGGCGAGACATTCATCGGTCCTGCCGTTGATAAGAGCCGCATAGGCCAGATGTGTCCTGCCCCAGAAATGATCGGGGAAGCGATCGTTGAATCTCTTCAGATAAACATAGGCCGAGTCGGCCTGCCCGATCGAGAGGAATATTGTTCCCTGCTCGAAATCGGTTGGTGCAACTGATGTATTTGGCACGCGATAGATGTCAATAATTACATCGCGAATCGGCATCTGGACAATCCTGACCGCCGAGCCAAGGAAGGGGAAGTCCTCGAGCGCTTGATTCCAGTTGGATTGATCGGCAGCAATATGGGAAATGGGATATTTTTCAAACAGATCCTTCTGGATATTGGCCAGCCCGAACATATATATGATATTCTTGATTCTGTTGTCGGTCGTCAGGGTGGCGCCATACGGGCCGGTCAGGACCGCTTCGGGATTGAGAATCTGCACCAGTTCTTTATTGTACTGTACCAGATAATGATGAGATTTAAATAATCCCTGCGTAATGTATATTCCCTGTCTGACAATAAATCCGGCACAAATTACGCCCAGCGCAATAAGTATCTCCTTCCGAGGAAAAGTCCTTTTCATTTTTACAAGCAGAAAAAACAGGACACCGGTAAAAACCAGTGCAATCAGGAAAGCCGGGAACATGGCTGCGACACCCGACTCGAATTTTTTCCCAAAGGAACTGAAGAAAATCCAGATTTGCACTATAAGCGTCCACAAGATCAGAATAATTAATGGAAGGGATAGGTACTTATTATGCAGGCTCAATCTTGATTTCTTTTCCATTGTTGCCCTGACAGCATAGCCACAGATTGCCGACATCGGAATGTACAAAAACAGGCCGTACCTTATTGGGCGGTACTGGAACGGCATTAATGCCAGAATCCCGAAAATCAGCCAGCTGAAAATAAAGATAAGAGGTATGTATTGCTTTTCCAGTTTACCGGCAAATGGAACGGTCAATATCATTATAATCGCACTGATGGCGGTCAATAGAATAAAGAACGGGGTGTACTCATACAATCCCGACTCGCCGCCATAAGTCAGAAGCATTTTGAAGAAATTGGCGATTGAAACAAATCCCGGCGGGGCACCATACATGCCGATTGTCTGCTCGCGATAGTATTGCATCAGAAGGGATATATCGATCCCATAGAAAATAAATATGTAAAGAAGGGCGCCTGCAATCGAGCCGGCTATAGTAATCAATATTGGCGGGACGGATTTCAAGCGATACCTGTATATAATGGTAAGAATGACCGGGCCGAAAAGGATAAAGCCGAAAAGCTTACCTGCCAGCGCGGCAAACGAGATGAGAATTCCGGTAAGTACCAGCCCCCATGACTTTTCGTGAAATTTTATGAAGATGTAAAATGTCAGGCCGGATAGAAAGATGAGGCCGTTTTCCAGGAAAGGAAGCCGCCCATAAAACATCAAGGTGCTGTTGAAAAATAGAAAAAGGGCAGTTGCGGTTATTTCGGAAGGTTTTCTGTACCTGTCCAATCCTGCCAGAAATAAAAATATACCGATGGTGAACAATAAGGCTGCGGCCAGGTTGGCCATCAGGCGTGATGCCCCGAATTGTGAAAAAAACAAATATGAAAAGAACGATATCAATGAATTTTTGAAAATATCCCAGCGATGAAATTCAAAAGGATCCCATTCGTTATAGAGCACCTTATTTTCCGCGAAATGGGTGAGATGATAAGGGTCGGTCAATTGCGCCTGGCCGTGGCCGGTGAAATATGAGGGGGGATCCGCATCGAGATTTATAAAACGAATAAGCACCAGACCGGCCAGGAATAAGAATATCAGCAGTTTTATTATCTGGGCTTTCATAACATGGTATCTTGAATGTTACAGGCTAATGGAAATTATAATTGGCCGACTGAATACATGCCAATAAAAACTTTAACTCCCAAAAGCACAAAACCATCTGCCGAATACAAATAATTGGGAAGGTTTAACTGCTTGTGATTATTTCGATTATAGTTGTTATCAAAAAAATGTAAAAAAAGCCTAAAAAAAGCTTGACTTTTGTCGAAAATATTATATGTATATGCAACAAATTTGAGTTTGATGCGTTTAAGTTGTAACAGGAATTGAAAAGAGAGCGAAAGTGGATAAGAAAGCAAATCTGATGGAAGGTATAGGCCGGACCTGGCTTCTGCTAAAAAGATACGGGCGAAAGATGATTTCGGAAATGAATATGGGACTGACTTTTGATCAGATGCTGGTTCTCTTTGCGCTTGAAAAAAACGAAGGGATGAAAATCGGCGATATCGCCGAGCTGACAGATCGTGATAGGACAACAACATCAAGAATGATAAGCGGTTTGGAGAGAAAAAACTATCTTCTGAGAGTGGCCAGCCGTGAGGATAACAGGCAGAAACTGATTTATTTAACACAGGCGGGAAGAGATATTCTGGATGGATTGGCACCAATGAAAGAAGATTTTATAAAAATTCTTTTTAAAGGCATTAGCACTGCGGATATTGAAAAAACGGCCGAAATAGTATTTAAGGTGGCTAAGAACCTGGAAGAGTTCTAAATTTTTTTCGAATAATATGTGTAGATGCACATAATGTAGATGCAATTAACCTGCCGGTATGTAAAGGGGAAGAAGAAAATGAAGAGATTAAATCTGATTACACTAACCATGGTGCCGCTGATTCTTGTCATCACCGGATGCAGCAGTCAACAGGAATCAAAGAATATGGAACAGATTTATGCCGAAGAAGGAGTGCCGGTAAAAGTGGAGACGGTGGTTCCGGCAGGCTTTTCGAGTGAATTGGAATATAACGCAGTATTGACCGGGATAAAGGAATCCTCGGCCTATGCGAGAATATCCGATAAAATCGACCGCATCGACTATCAGGTCGGCGACTATGTGGAAAAGGATGCCGTGGTGCTCACTTTTCCGACCGACAATCCCACGGCCCAGTATTTTCAGTCCAAGGTGGCTTTTGAAAATGCCGAGGCGACTTTTGCCCGTATGAAAAGTTATTTCGAGGTTGGCGGATTGTCGAAACAGGATTTCGACAATGCCGAAGCGGCATATGAAGTTGCCAAAGCCAACTGGGATGCGGTCAGTCAATCGGTTCTTGTCAAGGCTCCGATTAACGGCATTCTGACCCGAATCAATGTCGTCGAATCCGAAAACGCCCACAAGGACAATGAACTCTTTGCCATATCCCAGATCGATCATCTCAAAGCCAGAATCTGGGTTTCGGATAAGCAGATAAGTAGTTTTAAGACGGGCCAGCAGGCGACGGCGCGATGGAACGGAGCCGTTCTCAAAGGACGGGTAGTGCAGGTGGATATGTCAATGAATCAGGATCGCCAGGCTTTCGGAGCTCTGATTGATTTTGAAAATCCGCAAAGAGCCGTCAGATGCGGTGTCACCGCCGAAATCAGTGTGGCCACCTATCAGGAATCAGATGCCATCGTGGTCGGTCGGAAAAATATCATACATGAAGGCGATGTCAACTTTGTTTATGTCGTGGAAAACGGCCATGCCAGGAAGAAAACGGTGACGCTCGGGCGCAATGGTGGGCTTGATGTCGAGATTCTCAGCGGTCTTGAACCCGGGGAGATGCTTATTGTGGAAGGACAACTGCATCTTGAAGACGGCAAAAAGATACGAATAATCGAATCCCAGGCTAACGCCTTAAGCGAATGATGACGGAAATTGCTACTGTATACCTTAAATGGAAAATATGTAAAGGAGTTCTTTAATGTTCTTATCCGATATATCAATCAAACGCCCGATCATGATGAGCATGTTTCTGATCGTCTTTCTGCTTTTCGGGGCGCTGGCATTCTTCAAAATGCCGCTGGACCTCATGCCGAAAATAGATATTCCGTACGTTTCCGTGCAGACTGTTTATGCCGGAGCAGGCCCGAAAGAGATTGAAACACAGATTACCAAGAAAATAGAAGATGCGGTATCATCCGTCAGCAAAATCGATCAGCTGATTTCATATTCGATGGAAGGACTTTCGTTCGTAATCATCAAATTCGAAATGGATAAAGACGTGGACATCGCCAATCAGGAGGTCAAGGATAAGGTCGATGCAATCATAGCCGACCTTCCCGACGATGCCGAACTGCCGACCATTGAAAAAATCGACCTCCAGGAATTTCCTATTATTGATATCGTCCTGTCAGGGGATATTCCCATAACGGAACTCTGGGACGTCGCCGACAAGACGCTCAAAGACAGATTTTCACAGATAGAAGGAGTCGCCCGGGCCGATATTACCGGAGGCCGGGAACGTGAAATTCAAGTCATATTGAACGAAAGAGCGGTTTTTCAGAATAATATTTCTCTCAACCGGCTGACACAGATACTCGGTGCGCAGAATCTTGATATGCCCGGCGGCCATTTCGAAAAAAGCAGCCAGGAATATACGGTACGTATGACCGGGCAATTCGCCGATGTCAATGAAATCTCAGGGCTGGAAATACCGACTGTTTATGGCAATAAACCATTAAAGGATTTGGCCGAGATCAAAGACGCCGGAACCGAAGTGCGGGAGCGGACATCATTCTTCAATAATCAAGATAAACTGGGCAATCCCGATGTGGTTCTGATCAGTCTTGTCAAAACACCGGACGGCAATACGGTCGATATTTCAAACTCGGTGCAGGAATTGATGCCGGAGCTTGAGCAAATGATCCCGGCCGGCTGCCATCTGGATATCGTCACGAATAAAGCGACTTTTATCGGCGCCTCGGTGAATGATACCATTACCAATATTATCCTCGGTATTCTCCTGACCGGTTTGGTGCTGCTCATATTTCTCCATGATTTAAGATCCACCATAATTGTTGCCCTGGCCATGCCGATGTCGATTCTCTCAGCATATCTGCTGATGAATCTGATGGATTACAGCAAAAATATCGTAACCCTAATGGCCTTATCCACCGCCGTCGGCATTCTGGTGAGTAACTCGGTCATTGTTATCGAGAATATTTTCAGGCACAAGCTGATGGGCAAAAACAGAAAAGAGGCCGCGGCCGTTGGAACATCGGAAGTCGTCATAGCAGTACTGGCTTCGACCGCCACCAATATTGCGGTTTTTCTCCCGATCGCCAATATGTCGGGAATTTTGGGTAAAATTTTTGCGGCCTTTGCCCTGACGGTGACCTTCGCCACCCTGTTTTCGCTTTTAATATCGTTTACTCTGACGCCAATGATGGCTTCCCTCATTCTACCCGAAGGCAACGATAATGGAAACGGCAAAATTCATCGTATCGGAGATTATTTTGAATCCGTAAACAGGAAATTCGAACAGTGGTACAGGCGGCTATTGGAAAAGACATTGCGCACAAAAAGGCGTTCGGGGTCTGTTGTCGCCGTCAGTATTTTGATGCTGGTCATGACCTTCCTGTTCGCCGGTAAAATTGGTTTTGAATTCACGCCCAAAATGGATGAGGGTGATATTCAGATCCAGGCGGAGCTTCCGGTTGGATACAGTCTCAACGAAACAGCGGCTGCTCTTCAGTCAATCGAAGATCGCCTTAAGAAAAATCCCAGCGTCAAAACCATCCTTACTCAACTAGGCCAAATTAATATGATAAACCGGGGGACCAACCTGGCCCTCATGAAAATCAAGCTGGTTGATATCAGCGACCGTGAAATGAGTACGGAAGAAACAGCGAACCTGTTCATTCGAGAACTCTCGGATATGCCGAATATCATTCTCCGGATTCAGGCCGTTTCATCCATGGACATGGGCAGTCAGGCGCCGGTTTCGTTTTATCTGAAGGGCCAGGATATCGGCCAGCTCGAGGTATATAAGAATGAGGTTCTCTCCAGGATTACGAATGTTTCCGGTTTGATTAATCTGAATACGAGTTCACGTTCAGGTCAACCGGAAATCAGCATTATCCCGGATAGAAAGAAAATATCCGATGCCGGGATAACGGTTTATGATATGGCCATGCAACTTCGTGCCGCGCTCACGGGATTGGTGGCGACTCAGTACCGTGATGCCGGTGAGGAATATGATCTTCGCGTGATGATCGACGATGCTTCCCTGGATACGCCGGAAGAAGTCGCCAATCTTACGATAGCGGCCAACGGGAGAAAATATACTCTTTCACAACTGGCGGACATTGACTTCAGCACTGGCGTGAGCAAGATTCTTCACATTGATAAATTCAAAGCCATTCAATTTGAGGGTTCTCCTGCGGTGGGTGTCCCTCTCGGCGATGTTACAAATGAGATCGAACGCCGGATAGCTGATATCGATTTTATGCCCGGATATGAAATAAGCTGGGGCAGTACCGCAGAAATGATGAAAGAGGCTATCGTGGATATGTTGACCGCGTTAATAATGGCAATTGTCCTGACATATATGCTTCTGGCGGCCATACTGGAAGACCTGACGCAACCTCTCCTGATTCTGGGAACGTTCCCGCTCGCCCTGATCGGCGTTATCTGGGCCATGATCCTGACCGGCACGACCATGAATATTCTGGCGATGATGGCGATCGTGATGCTTGTCGGTATAGTCGTCAATACCGCCATTTTGATTCTGGATTATGCCAATCAGTTGATCCGCGAGAAGGGCATGTCGGTCAATGAAGCTCTTCTGGAGGCTTGCCCGGTCAAACTGCGTCCCATTGTCATGGCGGCGGTAGCCATTATTCTCGGTATGCTGCCGATGGCATTGGGTCTGGGTGCTTCCGGACGCGAATTCCGCCAGCCGATGGGTATCGTCTCCATCGGCGGGCTGGTGGTATCCACAATCCTGACTCTGTTTGTCATACCGGCCCTCATGAGTTTCACTTCAAGATCAAAAAAATATGCGACCACAGCAGTAATTGCGGACAGGGGATAATAAGATGAAAAGGATAATACCATTGCTAATAAATCTGATCCTGCTTCTGACACCGGTAATGAAAGCCGAGGAGTACAATCTCGAACAGTTCCTGAATCTGGTTGAACAGCACAGTAAGGATCTGAAACTCGCCAAAAAGGATGTCAGTATCGCCGGAACTGAGAAGAAACTGGCGGCATCCGGGGCGCTGCCCCAAGTTTCGGCCGGCGCCGGGTATAACCGCAACCTGTCGGAAATGTATATGTATATCGATATGGGGGCGCTTTCCGGCGAAGAAGGTGCCGGGATGTCGAAAATTCCCGCTACCCGCAATAATGAATACACTGCTAATATCGCTCTCGGGCAGACGATTTTCAGCGGAACGGTGTTCAATGCCATCAAAGCGGCGAAACAGTACCAGAAACTGACCAACTATATTTATGATGCATCCTACCAGGAAATAATGACATTCGCCAAAAAAGCCTTTCATCAGACCTTGCTTCTTAAGGTCGTGTGGGAAGTTTCGCAGGCATCTGAGTACAATGCCCGTGAAAATTATCTCGATGTCAAACAGGCCTATGAAAATGGCCTGGCTTCGGAATTCGACCTGCTGCAGGCGGAGGTGCGCCACAAGGATTATGTGCCGCGTACCACCGAGTCGGAAAGAAATTTCAACATTGCACTTATTAACCTTAAAAATCTGGCCGGAATATCGGTTGAGACATCCATGGAATTATCCGGAAGTCTGGAGGAATATCCCGATTTACCGGACATGGCGACAATGGATAATGTTCTCAACCGCCGGCCGGATTTTAATGCTCTGTTGTGGGAAGAAAAACTGCGCAATACAAATGTCAGCGCCGAAAAATCGGCCTACCTGCCGACTCTTACCGGCAGCCTGATGTACACCTACTCGGCGCAGTCGGATCAGTGGAAGCTTGAGGAGGAAAATGACGGCTTCATCCTGGGATTGAACCTGTCGTTGCCGATTTTCACCGGCGGAGCCACCAGAGCGAAAGTGCAAAAGGCGAAAATAGAACTGGATAAAACCAGGATCCGGATAGACAAAAGCAGGGAAGACATCGAGCGCGAACTCGAGAGCATCAGGCTGCGGCTGGAGGAGGCGCATAACCGCATTACCTCCGCCGAAGCCACATTAAAGACGGCGCAGAAAGCTTTCGGCATTGCCGAAGCCACCACCAAAGCCGGTCTCACCACACAGCTTGAGTTGAAGGACAGCCGTATCATGCTCGATCAGGCGACAACCGGTTACTATTCAGCGGTGTATGAGTACCTCGATGCCTACTTCGACTGGGAAAAGGCGGTTGGTACCGTTAACAGTAAAGGACTGTAAGAGAAGATTGCAGATGAACAAGATCATTTATTATAAATGCCGGGCAGGCGGAGCAATATTGCATATTTTGAATATAGATGACATTGGCGCTCTAAACACTGCACCGTTGCGGGTATGCCAGACAGGTGCCGTTGGCTTTTCTTTCTCCGCCCCCGGCACTTTGAATTCGTAACCGACGGATTAATGAGGAAGTAGCATAAATGACGGGATCATTATTCTTCATAGGTTCATTCATGAAGGAATTGAATCAACTGAAAACCAGAGAGGAGGTAAACGTAAGGAAGAATGCTATCGTTTATTTGCAGAATTAAGTGTATATACACCTAAAATGGAGTGAACTACAAGGAGGTTTTGGAGAAAGGGGTGATAGTGAACAGGATTGTTTTGGAGATGAAATTTTTGAAATGCGAATAAAGTGAATTTTATAGGAGGTAATTTATGAAACGCACAGTGATTATTGGCATGATAGCATTGGTTTTGCTAATATACACCGTTCCGGCCAGGGCTTTCGATACCGTGGGCAGACTCGGGCTTGGTATTGACGGTGGTCTGTCGATTCCGGCCGGCGGAGATATTACCGCCGACAGTTCCTTCGGCGATTATTATGATATCGGCCCTGCCTTCGGAATGCATGTTCGCTATGGTTTGATAAAGGAAGTGACTCTTGAAACCGGTCTTCGGTATTCCTTTAATAAGATTAAAGATGATGCCAATGGGGACCCTGCGAATGAGCCGTATTTTGTTGCTCCTGAAGTTTACCTGAATGGAATTGTCAATCTCGGATCATTCTTTAATAATCCTGACAACATTATCAATCCGTTTGTCAAAGCCGGTGTAGCGTTGGTGCCTTGGAGAGTCACCGATGACGGCGCCGGTGGCGATGCCGTCAAGCTTGCTAACGATGAGGAATGGAAGAAAACCAGTTTTGGCCTGAATTTCGGGGCCGGTCTTGAAGTTTTCGCAACGCCGGATTTATCACTTTATGCCGAGGGCAGATACCTGATGGTCTTCAGTGAAGACGAAGATGTTTTTGGCAATGATTTCGGCAACATGGGCGATTTAACCATAAATTTAGGATTGACCTATTATCTTCCCCTCTCCAGCCATTAGTTGCTGGTCCTTCCATGCAGGAGACGG
>JBFMFJ010000052.1:0-13680 GCA_040752235.1 Candidatus Zixiibacteriota bacterium
CTTGGAATCGGCTTTATCCCGGCTCGAAAGCCGGGCAAACTCCCCGCGCAGACAATACGTTATGAATACAAATTGGAATATGGGACGGATGCGATTGAAATCCATGCCGATGCCGTCAACAGGGGCGAAAATATTATCATTGTGGATGACCTTGTGGCCACCGGGGGGACTCTTGAGGCTGCCTGCAAACTGGTTGAAAAAGCGGGAGGCCGGGTCGCCGGAATCGCCGTTTTGATTGATTTGGCTTATCTGCCGTGGCGGGAAAAGATTGACAAATATGATATTTTGAGTTTGATTAGATACGAGTCCGAATAAAAAAATGCCCCCGTAGCTCAGGGGATAGAGCAGTGGTTTCCTAAACCATTGGTCGCAGGTTCAATTCCTGCCGGGGGTATTTTTTAATGGAATCCCTGATTTTGCAGTTTTCCCTGAAATATCAGCTACCTGACTGCAATTATTGACTTTAAATCTACCAAAAGTGCAAAAAGAATTTGACAGGACAGAATGGAGTAGTTATATTTTTCACTTTGATATTTGACAGGTTTATGCGTCTGTATAAAAAAGAACAATAATCCTTTGTGATGGGAGGATCCTATATTATGAAATTGTCGTTGTTTAAGGCTTCAATACTCTTTGCGTTAGTTCTCGCAACGACAGCTAATGGGCAGGAGCAGGGACTGAGCTTTAATTATTTCGGGGGCGGGGCGCGATCCGAAGGTATGGGTCAGGCCTTTCTTGCCGTTTCCGATGACGGCACCGCCGGAAGCTGGAATCCGGCCGGGCTTTACATTCATGAAAGAACCCTGATGGTTTTCAGTTACAGTTTCCTGATGCCGCGCGGCGATTTGACATATTATATCAACGAACAACCTTATGAAACATTCGGCCATGGCGGCGACTATAGCGGTCTGAATTACTGGAACGTTCTGAGTCCCATTCGTATCAAGGGCCATCATGTGGTTATGAACGTGTCATATTGCAAGAATTTCGACACTTATTATAAATTCGGCGAAAACCTCTTCACTAGCTGGATGGGTGACGAGCCCAATGCTTTTTTGGAAAAGCATGGCGGTGTCAGCAGTATTAATTTGTCCATGGGAACCAGAATTTACAAAAAATTGTCATTTGGTTTCTCCGGCAATATTTATACCGGCCGAGTTATTACGGAAGAAAGCAGGGCTTTTGCTCGAACGGCATACACGTTTTACGGTAATGCTACTTATGCCAGCAATGTCCGGGTAATTGACTCCACTAAATTCAGCGGTTTCAATACCACTATCGGATTTATGTATACAGGTGATGCTTTTAAAGTCGGCGCAATCGTGCGCACGCCGTTCGAATTGCATGGAGAATCGGATACCACCCTTTATATGATTTCGACACGCAATGGTATCGGGGTCGGACAGGACGATGTCTGGGGAATCTTTCAAACCGATACTATCTATGTCGATAATATGACATCACGAATGGAGATGCCTTTGACGGTCGGACTGGGCTTATCTTATAAGGTTAATGATAACTGGCTGGCCGCGGCCGATATTGAATACAAGAAATTCAGCGGCAAAAAGGTAAAGAATCTTGAGGCGCTCTTTATCACGCCCGGTGGCGATACGGAGGAGAGATTCTATGTTCGGGATCCAAATTGGAATAATGTTGTCCAGTTCCGAATCGGCACCGAATATTTCATCAATACCTCGAAAGGGAATATCCCTCTGAGAGCCGGTTTCCGCAATGAAGCCTTTCCCGAGGGAGATATCGCCGGTTATGAGGTTGTTTATGACGGCGCCAAAGGAAATCCGGTCAACGATTCGACAAGAGTCTCATACATTTTTAACTTTAATGATGATCAGGTTAAGGGCTACAGCATTTCATTCGGATCCGGTATTCACTGGTCGCAGATTATGCTTGATTTTGCCTATACCTACACGACTTATGATCAGGCGGTGTTTACCAGCGATAATCAAATAAAATCCGAAAATGACTGGAAGAACCACCACTTGAATTTTACTTTTACCGGATATTTCTAATTCGAATAATTTTTGACGGGGTCGACCGTCGGCGGCCCCGTTTTTTTATCACTGGTGAGGAAATTTATTCAAGAAGCCGATAGATATCTAAAGTTGCTTAATTCGGAAGTGAGAAGAGGACAATGCGGACGAAAGTCAAAATAACAAAGAAGCAAATCAAGCAGGACAAATTCACGACCTTCATGCTTCAAGCCAAGGAGTGGATCCTTGAAAACTGGCAACAACTAGCCATCGGAGTTGTCGCCGCTATTGTTGTCGTCGTGGCCGTAGTCTATTTTGTGAATATGCAAAGCTCCAAAGGAGAGGAAGGCGCTGTCCGCCTGACGCAGGCGGTGGCGAATCTGAACCGCGGCAATTATCAGGAAGCGATTCTGGAATTAGGCAATATTGCCGACGACTATAGCGGCCGTATCGGCGGGATGGCTCAGTTTTATCTGGCCAATGCGCATTATGAAAGCCGAAACTACGATCAGGCAATTGAAAATTACCAGAAATATATCGACCAGTGTCATATTGATGGTCTGACGACCGCCTCGGCTATAGCCGGAATCGGCGCCTGTCTCGAGAATAAACAGGAATTCCTGGCGGCCGGCGATAAATATGTCGAGGCAATAAAGTATTTTCCTGATTCACCCAATGTGCCCGATTATTATGTCGGTGCCGTTCGAAACTATGTGTCCGGCAGTGATCGTGAGAAGATGGAAGAAATACTCGGTGAGCTGAATAGAAATTTTCCGAATTCCGATTACTCGCGAGAAGCTACCAGACTGGCCATGAGCCTGAGAACCAAATAAAGAATTGAAATGAGTGCGTCGGAGAAAAAAAGGCTGAAAATTGCCATTCTCTGGCATATGCACCAGCCCTTCTATCTTAATCCCGAAACCGAGCGGTTTATGATGCCGTGGGTCCGTTTACACGGCCTCAAGGATTATCTGGATATGCCGCTATTGGCCGAGAAATATGGCATAAAAGCCACCTTTAATCTGGTCCCATCACTACTGGACCAGATTGAAATGTACGGCCGGGGATATACTGATCGGCATATGGAACTTTCTCGTCTGCCGGCCCGCGAATTAAATCTGGCCGAAAAGAAAGAGATGCTCCAGACATTTTTTTCCGCGCAGCATTCTACCATGATTGAACCGCATACCCGCTATTATCAGCTCTATCGAAAAAGAGAAGGGTGTGCCAATAATATTAATCTGGCGGCGGAAATATTCTCCGCCTCGGAATGGCGCGATTTGCAGGTCTGGTCGAACCTGGCCTGGATTGATCCCATGTTTCGTGATGAATATCCGATCAACAGCCTCTTTCGAAAGGGAAGAGACTATACCGAAGAGGACAAAAATCGGCTTTTTGATTTTGAAATCAATTTGCTGAAAAGAATCATTCCGACATATCAAAGACTGCTTGCCGAAAATAAGATTGATGTTTCATTTACGCCATATTATCACCCAATCTTGCCGCTCTTGATTGATACCGATGTCGCCAGACAGGCCATTGCCGAAATCGACCTGCCGCGAATCCGTTTTGGCCATCCGGAAGACGCCCGCTGGCATATAGAAAAATCCTGCGAAAAATACAAAAGTCTTTTTGGCCGGGAGATGTCCGGTATGTGGCCCTCGGAGGGTTCTGTGTCAGAGGCGGCTGTCAAGCTGATCAGCGAGGCCGGCATCAAATGGATCGCCACCGACGAAGAAATATTACTGCATTCGAAATTGCCGCCTGCGGCCGCAAAGCCTTCAGCCTACCATGTCTATGGTTATGCCGGCGCCCCGGAAGTGAGAATCTTCTTTCGGGATCACGGCCTGTCGGATAAGATTGGGTTTGTTTATGCCGGATGGGATTCCGAAAGAGCTGTCTCCGACTTTATGCAGCACCTGAGACAACTGCGGGATCAGCGTCTGGACAATCTGGACAAAATCATCGTACCAATCGTCCTTGACGGCGAAAATGCCTGGGAATATTATCCGGAGGACGGTCACAAATTCCTGTCGCGGCTCTATGAGGAACTCGCCCTGAGCGATGAAATCGACGTCGTTTCCATGACCGATGCCGCTGCCGATCTAAAGCCGAGACCCATCGACTCATTGTTCGCCGGTTCATGGATCAATCATAATTTCAGGATCTGGATCGGACATGGTGAGGATAACCAGGCCTGGGATCTGCTGTCGGAGGCGCGCCGCACCCTGACAGGATTTCAACTCAATGCCTCGGATGCCGACAGCGACAAAATTGCACGGGCCTGGAAGCAGATATATATTGCTGAAGGTTCCGATTGGTGCTGGTGGTTCGGCGATGAGCACCTCGGGGCTTTTAATGCCGAGTTCGACATGTTGTTTCGAACACATCTGACATCAGTCTATAAAATACTGGGACTGGAAATCCCGGTATCCCTGATGCAGCCTATACATCGCGGAAAGCTGGAGTCATTTATCAGCCTGCCGGAGTCACTTATAACGCCGCGGCTTGACGGTCTGCTGACGCATTACTATGAATGGAGCGGAGCGGGAAGCTATGACTGTCTGAAGGCCGGCGGGGCCATGCATCGAGTGGATGTCTATATCAAGGCGATTTACTTCGCTTTTGACCATGACAACCTTTATATTCGCCTTGACTTTGACGATGATTTTGATTTAGTTGGCATAAATAAATGCCGAATCGTAATTGATTTCAAGGATATTGGTCCCAGGAAGATTGATTTGCAGGGAGCGCCGCCGGAGGATAAAGATTTTGCCTTTTCTTTCAAGCGGCTCCTGGAAATTAAGTTCAGCCGAAAGGCTCTGACAGGTTCCGGCAGCGGCAAAATTCAGTTTTATGTAGCCCTGTATTCCGGAGGAGAATTACTTGAAAAATGGCCTTTCGATGAACCGATTTCCCTCGAACTTCCTGAAAGAGATAAGGAAATCTTCTGGCAGGTTTAACATATGGAGATAGAACCTTATGGGTGAATCATTTTTTGACAGGGAAGAAGATAAAAAGACCGGCCATAGTGAAATCCCCAACCTTGACGGATTTTCCGGCGAGAATGGCGGCAAAGCGGGTTATGAAACCGACCGGGGGACGATTGCCTCCATACTCTCATACATTCCTTTTCTATGCCTGGTGCCGCTCCTTCAGATGCGGGATGATGAGCAGGCCAGATTCCACAGCCGACAAGGATTGATTTTATTTTTAATCGAACTGCTGGCCGTTCTGTTTCTAATCCCAGGATTATCAGGGATGATATGGAAGACAATCCTTATCCTGGCACTGGGAACATCGGTGGCCGGAATTATTTTCGGCATTCAGGGCAAAAAGTACAAACTCCCTATCATCGGCGATATAGCCGATAAAATGAAGCTTTGATTTGAATATTCTGCCCCTTTTGTTTCTGTGTCAAGAGCTCTGAAATCCGACTCCATCCGTGTTTCCAAACCGCCTTTTTGCATCCCTCCTGCCATTTTTCGCGAAATTGTAACGTCATATATTTCAATCGATTAGCAATGCAATACCCGCAACATGAATAAAATTATCGACAATACTTGTTTAAGTGTTTGTCGTTCATGTGATTGTGTTTGCAGGAAAAGATGGAATTCTCTAATTTTTGTATTGACAACGGCTTATAAAAAAAATTAGTATAGAATTTAATATGGGCTGGATCCCATATTGTATAAAGAACAGTGGTCAAAAAACCGACAATAGAGTTATGCCTGTGCAATAAGCGAACCTGTGATATAAGCTGTTGCCAAGTAAAAGAATGACGATGAAAAAGGGGGGAATATATGGGAATTGTTCAAGACTTGTTGGAAAGGCCTTATGGTTGACTGCCGGTCCTGGCACCAACCGAATCGAGGATCCACTCCACAGGCTTCTCAGCGGGTCTTGTAACCATGTAGAGCACAACTGAATACAGGAAACTATGAAATTGTGTGATGCTTTTGGCAAAATAATCCCGACAGATACTCTTCGGGCATCGTCTATGCAATTACCACCCTGTAAAATGGCATATGAAACCAAGGGGTGGTAGAAAATGTTACGATACCGATTGTTTAGAATAATAATAATCTGGGTTTGCCTGATTGCCGCCACGGCACTTCTGGGCAAGACAACCATTGCCGCCGATAACGGCACCGCTGCCGCCGATTTTCTCAATATCGGCGTCAGTGCCAGGGCCGCAGCTTTTGGAGGCGCATATACATCGGTCACCAATGATGCGACCGCGGCTTACTGGAATCCGGCAGGCTTGGTAACGCTCGGCTCCGCGCAGGCCGCTTTTTCCCATTTTGCCTGGTACCAGGACATAAATTATGAATATCTGGCTCTGGCCTATCCGGTCTCCGAAAAATGGGCCCTCGGTGCCAGTGCTTCTTATCTGAATTATGGCTCCATCGACGGCTACAATATTTATGATGAACCGACCGGCGAGATCGCCTCGACCTATGATATGGCGGCCGGGATTTCCGCGGCGTATCTGGTCAATGATAATTTTTCGCTCGGACTGACTGCCAAATACATTGTAGTCTCGCTGGCTGGCCTGTCCGGAACAGCCGTTGCCGCCGACGTCGGCGCCCGCTATGAAATGGAGCGTTTTACTTTTGGCCTGACAGCAGTCAATCTGGGACAAAAACTGACTTTTGATAACACCGCTGAAAAACTTCCTGCAGCCGTGCGGATCGGATTCAGCGTCAAGCCTTATGGCTCTTCGCTTCTTGCTTCTCTGGAAATGGACAGCCCCTTTTACGGTGATTTAGCCATAAGAAACGGCTATGAATATTGTTTCCAGGAGAGGTATTTTGTCCGGACCGGGTATGCGTTTATACCGTCGCAGGACGGACGGGAATTCGGCCAGAGCCTGGCTTTTGGTGTCGGCGCTCTTCTGGGTCCGGCTCATTTCGATTATACTTTTTCACCGTCCGAAAATTCGACCTCGGAGAGTATCCATAGATTTTCTATAATAATGGATTTCTAAACTCCACAATACCGATTCTATAAGCCTGGATTATAAAGGCGGCCGGAGTTGACAGCTCCGGCCGTTTTTGCATTTTGCAACTATTTTCGCATGAGGTACGCAACTTATTGCAGCTATTATGTCAACCAATTCAGTGAAAAAGGATTGCATACCCATTTGCCCCCCTTCCGGCAGTTAAATAATATTAGTAATTCATTAGCATTGTCTCATAACGAATTGCATCATAAGTACATACAAAAACAGGATAATAAAAATCCTTATTAAATAGTAAATTTTCGCGTTGAGCCTGATTCGGGCAGTCAATTTGCTGATAGTTATCCTCAAGAAGTATAATTCTAAGTAAATGATAATCTTAAAGACGCGATAATTGAATGAGTAAAACAGTTATTAAGACCAACTACGAGAGCAAAGTCAGCCATTCTTACGCGGTTTCTCAGACGGTTGTCGGATACGGTAGAGTCATAACTGCAGAACCCGGATTGAGACGGGAGCCGCTTCGCAGACAATCCTTTGGATCAATTCTCCAGTTTTATTATGGTGAATATATTACCGGAATTTTATTTCTTTCGGCTTTGTTGTTATATACATTGCTGACGCCAATAAATGTCGCCAACCCCATAAAATATGTGATTGGTATGATTGATAAGTCATTGAAAAAAGTGCTTGATGTTTTGGGAGCCGCCCTTGGTATCATCATCGCATTGCCGATATTTCTGATTGTACCGCTCGTCATCAAACTAACCAGCCGCGGTCCGGTCTTTTACACTCAGGAAAGAGTGGGGATCAATCGCCGCCGGAATTCGCGGCGCCTGTATCGGACCGATATTAATGAAGACCGGAGATTAAGAGAACGCCGTCGTCAGGATAATTTCGGCCGTCCTTTCAAAGTGATCAAGTTTCGGACCATGGTTAACGATGCCGAGAAACTGAGCGGACCTGTCTGGGCCACCCAGAATGATTCCAGAGTGACTCCGGTAGGCCGATTCCTTCGCAAAACCCGTCTTGATGAAGTCCCGCAATTGATCAATGTTCTATTAGGAGATATGTCCCTGGTTGGGCCGCGGCCGGAACGCCCCAAATTCGTCAGGGAATTGCGGGAAAAGGTTCCCAATTATGATGCCCGTCTTAGAGTAAAGCCCGGCATTACCGGACTTGCTCAGGTCAGTCAGGGATACGATTCTTCAATCGAGTCGGTAGTTGACAAGGTAAAGCACGATGTCAGATATATCAGGAAATGGTCGATTGTCACGGACTTGAAAATTCTGGCGACAACGGTCGTGGTTGTCCTGACCGGAAGAGGCGCCTGTTGAAAATATGAAAAATCTTTAAGCCGCATCACCGGATGCGGCTTTTTTTATTTGTTGAATTGAGTTTTGAATATAATTATTTTCCATAATTAAGCGATAATTAACAAGGAAGTGAGTTCTATTATGTTGCCCAAAGGGATCTTGGTCATAAGCGTATTTTTGATATTCTCAGCGGCCTTATCCGCCCAGCAGGGTGATGTCGGTCTATCCGTCGTTACCAGCCCGATCGGAGCAGAGGTATTCATCGCTGGGGATAAAGTCGTGTCCGGGATTTCTCCCGTGAATTTTCAGCAGGGATTTGAAGGAAATTACAATGTCAGAGTCAAAATGGACGGATATGAAACATATAAATCGTCCATGTTCTTCAGGAACGGCGTCCCGGGAAGTCTCAATATAACCCTTAAGCCGAAAACCCGATTCAAAGCTTTCAGCCGGTCTTTTTTCATTCCCGGGTGGGGGCAGGCTTATACCGATCATAAATTCAAGGGCTCACTTTTCTTTCTTGCCACCGCTGGTGCCCTGGCCTCATTCTTAATTGCCGATGCTGATTATGATGACAAAGCCAATTTGTATGATGAATATCTTAATCGCTATAACGGCATGACGTCTATTGACGATAAAAGTCAGTTTTATCCAATACTGGCCGAGGCACGGAAAGATGCCTATGATGCCGAGACAATTCGGCGCGTGACGATTGGCGCTACGGTTGCCGTATGGGGATTGAATTTGCTGGATATTCTCTTCTTTTTCCCGGAAAAGAATGTGGAATCAAGAACGAACGGCCTGTCACTGGTGCCCGACCTCGAGCAAGGCGGAGGGCGGCTGGTGCTGAGTCATCGGTTTTAATGGGGGATACTGCCATGAAAAAAATAATATTTATACTGCTATTGGCCCTGTTGACCGGCGGTTGCGACCGCTATATCGACTCAGAGGATCTTGATTTTACACTCCCGGAAGCGCCACCTGTCCCGATATATGTCAAAGCGATCCACCTCTCCGAGAGTATTATGTTGGAATGGCAGGTGCCGGATACTCTTGCCGGTATGTCATTTAATGTGTACTATACCGATTCGATCGGGAAACCGGAAAAGCTCTGGGTAAAAACAATAGCCTATTCCGCGACCATAACCGGCTTAATTTCCGGGCACCAATATTACTTTATGGTATCTTCAGTCAACAGCGATGGTTTGGAAGGTGAGAAATCGGAACCGATAACAACCAGCCCTGGTTTAATGTCAGTGGTGATAGCCGGCGGAGATATCTATACTAATTCAAGAAATGTCCGGCTTGATTTCATCGTGCCTGTTACGGCGACTGTCCTGCAGGTATCCGAGGACGCTTTATTTAATGATGCTGTCTGGGAGTCTTATGCTGCGGCCAAGTCATTTGAGTTGTCCGCGGGAGACGGTGTCAAGCATGTCTATGCCAGATTCCGTTTTGCCGACGGCTCGGAAACCGATATAAGCGGGGCCGTAACCGACAGCATTATTCTCGATACCGAGACCTCCATTAGTGCCGTCTATTTCACGCCTGATGATCAGGTCCTTGTGGCGGGGGACAGCGTCGAGTTCTTTGTCGTCTCCTCGGAAGGAGATGGCACGGCAACGATAACATTTACAGGTCAGAGCAGTATTGCTCTGACATTCAATGAGGCTCAGAGCAATATTGGCGCTAATCGATATGTCTATTCACGCATTTTTGGAATCCCGACCGGGCTGGAAGCGGTTGGAATCGAGGTGGTAGGTCACTTTACCGATGCTGCCGGTAACACCGCCGCGACCGTCAATGCCCCGGCCTTATTGACCATTTCCAATCCGCCATCGCCTGTTACGATGTACGCCGTCGCCGAATCATCATCATCGATTCGGCTGAGCTGGTCACAGTCGGTGGATGATGATTTTTCCGCTTATCAGATTTATCGCGGTTTGTCGGCCGCCGTTTCCAACAACTCCGATCCTGTCGCGGTTATCACCGGCCGGACTACGCGGTCATATAAAGACGAAAATCTCGATGAAAGCACGCAGTATTTCTATCGCATATATGTTTATGACAATACCGGGCTGTTTGCCGCCTCAACCGTTGTCTCAGCCGTTACCCTTGCCAACCAGGCACCCGCTCCGGTAACCCTGTCGGCGGGAATCGATGGAGGAGCGGTATCGCTGTCCTGGACACAGAATCATGATGCCGATTTTGAATCTTATCGGGTATATCGTGCAACATCGATACCGACCTCTATAGATCAGGAAATTCCTTTAGTGATTATCAGCGACCGGGCCACAACCACCTTTGACAATTCTCCCGGTGCCGGAACGTACTACTACGGTGTAGCGGTATTTGATGAGCAGGGAGAATGGGCGATTTCCAACTGGTTAACAGTCTCGGTACCCTGATGAGGAAACAATAATTGGGTTTTATTACCGGTATTAATCGGCTCATAGGTCTATATGTGACCGCCCTCAGGGCCGCATTGAAAATGCGGCTCTGGCTTCCGCTGCTTGTTTACACTTTATCCCAATTTGCTATTCTGCTTATATTCAAATCATATGTCAGCCCGGTTGTATATCCTATACTGTCTCCGCTGATTGCTCTGCTGGGGAAATCCACGGAAACATTGTTTTCTCAATATCCGGGCCTGTATATAGCCCTGCCTTATGTCTATCAATGGGCCAAAATAATATTCGGAGTCATCTTTGAAGGGCTGGTAATCGGTCTGACAATAATGCTGCTGCTGAGGTTTGCCGCCCCAAGGCACACCGACGTGCCAACATCACGTTCAGTCATAGGCAGATGGCCCCGGCTTCTTATTGTGTGGACCGTTGTAACCGCGGTTATCGTCGCCGCCAATATAATTTTGCCGGAATTATTCAGGAGTTATCTTGAAGGATCTCCGCGGCGTGTCGCCGCCTTTGATGTCATTATGAGGCTGGCGGCTTTGTTGTTGTACGCCGTATTCATGTATGCTGTGCCTTCGATTATTGTATATAAGAATAATATTATAAATGCCTTTAAAACCACATTTGTGATCTTTTTAAGATATCCTATCTTCTCATTTTTTCTGGCTCTTTTGCCTTATCTTTTGACCGTCCCGACAGCATACCTGGCTAACCAATCCGGCGCTATTGTCAGCAAATTCTCTCCGGAGCTGGTTTTTTATATTCTGACAGCCGGATTGATTATCGATATGGTTGTCAATTTCATCCTTACCGTCGCAGTCGCAACTTTTCTGATTGAAGAGCGGGACTAACTTACCTTATCCCAACAGTACTGCATTATTTTGCAGATTTATTTTTGGATTGATTTCCTGTCGGTTTTTCAGGCGCGATCTCGGAGAAGCCTTTTATTAAGCATATTTATGCCGTCGAAGCTAAATTATTCTGTTCAAAATCCGATATCTTGAAAAGGCAATTTACTGTTATGTATAAAATATATACAGGGTAAACACGCATCTATGAAAAACATACTTATCGTTGATGACGATCGGGAAATTTCCAGATCGGTAGCAAATCTTTTCGATCCCGATCGATTCCGATTTTATTTTCTTGAAGACGGACAGAAGGTTGTAGAGTTTATTAATCAGAATAAAGATATTGATGCTATTCTTCTTGATGTGAATATGCCGGGTTTGTCCGGTCTTGAGATTCTCAGGCAGATAAAGTTGCATGAGATCAACAATCCGGTCATCATGATTTCCGGTTTTATCTCCACCGGCAATGCCATGGAGGCAATGCGCGAAGGGGCGTTCGAATATCTGACCAAGCCATTCGAAATACAAAAGCTGATAGATACGGTGAATAAAGCCTGCGGTTTCAAGACATCTCGCATAAAGGCCTATGTCGACCCCTCGGACATAGAAACGCATGAACTCGATGAAATCGTGGGGCAGTCCCCTGAAATAGTCGAAATAGCCAAGCTGGTGGGGCAGGTGGCCAAGAGTGACGCCGCCGTGCTCATCTTCGGTGAATCCGGGACCGGCAAGGAGTTGATTGCCCGTGCTATCCATCGCAATTCACATCGGCGCAGTAAACCGTTTCTTTCCGTCAATTGCGCGGCTCTGGCCGAAACGCTTCTCGAATCGGAGCTTTTCGGGCATGAGAAGGGTGCTTTCACCGGGGCTTATTTCAAGCGGCTGGGCAAATTCGAGCAGGCGCACCAGGGAACGATCTTCCTCGATGAAATCGCCGATATGTCGATGCTGACACAGTCAAAATTACTGCGTGCACTGCAGGAGAAAAAGTTCGAACGAGTCGGCGGCAATGAGACTATTGATGTCGATGTCCGCGTTGTAGCGGCCACCAATAAATCCCTCGTGCAATGCATGAAAGAAGGATCGTTCAGGGTCGACCTGTTTTATCGACTGAAGGTCGTCTCGATATACATCCCGCCATTGCGTGAACGCCGCGATGATATTCCGCTTCTGGCTGATCATTTTGTCAAGCACTTCGGTCACCAGCTTAACAAGGATATCCGAGGTATATCACCGAAATCGCTTAGTATGCTCGATAAATATCCGTGGCCAGGCAATGTCCGGGAGCTCGAGAATAATATCCATACCGCCTGTGTCATGACCAAGTCGAATACCCTGCAGCCGGAAGATTTCCCGATTTTCACGGAAATGGATTCTAAGGTTGAAATCGACCTGAATAATCTCCAGGATGATTATACCGAGATGTTCGGCAAAATTATTGATCCGATGCTGCCCAAGTTGATAAACAATTCTCCCGGCAAGATTTATTATTTTCTGGAGTCGGCCATGGAGAAAGCTCTTATTGCATCATGCCTGAAGCATTTCGGGTCGAATCAGGTCAAGACCTCGGAGATACTGGGAATATCGCGAAATACTCTGCGGGATCGAATGGCCCGCTACAGTATTTTTTAGCAAAATATACCGATTCTTATTATTAATCCTGCATGGGAGGCTCGTCATTATTAATGACCAGACTGCCAAAGCAATAAATCAATATTGCAATTATGGTTCCCCATGTAAGAATCATGAATATCCAGCCGCCGGTTGTCATTTATATCAGCCTTCCAAATGATTTCTTTCCCGCCGCCGCCATGCCAGAAACACCAGTATGGCCAGAAAAACCAGAATCGCGACCAGGACGAGTCTTGTCCCCAGAACATAAGGGATATTCTCATCCGGGACGCCTTTCATCGTGATAACATCCCACCACTCTTCTTTAAACCACCATATCAGGAGCACGATCAGTGAGGTGGGCGTTATATATTTTGTAATAAACCTGAATATCCGCGGCACTTTAATCCTGCTGCCGTGATGCATCTCATTCCAGGCTTTGTCGATTCCGAAAATCCAGGCCAGGAGAACTATCTCGACCGTAGCGCCGACAACGATAACGAAGTTGGCGCCCCAGAAATCGAGATCATCAAGAACCCC
>JBFMFJ010000053.1:0-13462 GCA_040752235.1 Candidatus Zixiibacteriota bacterium
CCTCGATTCCATCCATGCCGCGGCGAATCTCTCTATCAAGATCGACGGGACAAAACCCGGCATTACAAAAGGGAGCAAAATCGAGCTTATCAAGGCGCGTCACCCGCTTATGGCTTATCAGGTCGGCAAAAATGATTCGGTTGTCGCCAACGATTTTTCTCTCAATGATTCCAGGCTGGCACTTATTATCACCGGTCCCAACACGGGCGGCAAAACGGTTGCGCTCAAAACAGTCGGTCTGCTGGTTTTGATGGCCCAATCCGGGTTGCATATCCCGGCCGATCATCATTCCGAAATCGGAATATTCAAGAATGTCATCGCCGACATCGGCGATGAACAGTCGATCGAACTGTCGCTTTCGACATTTTCATCGCATGTCCGGCAAATTATCTTCGCCGTCAGGAACGCCCGGGAATCCAGCCTGATACTCCTCGATGAAATCGGCGCCGGAACCGACCCCAAAGAAGGATCGGCGCTGGCCGAGGCTATTATTCTCAAAATGGTGGAGTTAAAGGCTAAACTGATTGTCACGACCCATTATTCGCAGTTGAAAACACTGCCAATGATACAGCCGGAGATTGAAAATGCCTCCTTTGAATTCGACCGTGATTCGCTGGCGCCGACATTCAAGCTGTACACCGGCATCCCCGGCGGTTCATACGCGGTCGAAATTGCCCAAAGACTCGGTATGCCGCGTGATATCGCCTCTCATGCCGCTAATCTTATCGGCAAGAGCGAGCGCTCTCTCACCAGTCTGATTGAATCGCTCGAAAAGGATTTATCCGTCCTGAAAAAAGATAAGGTGGAACTGGAGGAAAAACTGCGGAACGCCGCCAATCTTGAAAAATATTATAATGAAAAAATCGAAAAGCTTGAAAAAGAAATAGATGAGATCAAAAAGCGGCGACTCGAAGAACTGGAGAGCACGCTGAATGAAACGCGCGGCGAAGTCGAGCGGGTTGTCAAGAAAATCCGCGAAAGCAAAGCTGCTCCCGATACCGTCAAACATGCCCATAAATTCCTCCAGCAAAAAAAGGAAACGCTGGATAAACTCAAGGCGAAACATCAGCCCAAGTCGGAACCATCCGACAAACTGATGACTGGTGATTCAGTGGTAATAAACTCGCTGAGGGCCGAGGGTGAATTTGTCGGCATGGCCGGCGATGACAAAGCCAAAGTGCGTGTCGGCAATATCATGAGCATCGTTGAACTGGCCGATTTGAAAAGAATCACAGGCGATGCACCGGGCAAAAAGCCGGCCGGCGCCGGAGGTATGAGAGAGATTTCGGCACCCGGGCCTGAAATCGACTTGCGCGGTATGACGGTCGAGGAGGCCCGCGAGGCTCTGGATAAATTTCTCGATTCGGCCGTGCTGATCGGAATGCATCAGCTCTATGTCATCCACGGCAAGGGGACCGGGAAGCTGCGCAAAGAATTAACTGAATTTTTGAAACGACACTCCGCCGTCGATTCCATCCGTCTCGGCGACTGGAATGAAGGCGGCGCCGGAGTAACAGTGGTCAAGATGAAATAATGTCGGGATCGATTCCGGAAAATATTATCGAGCAGGTCCGTCAGGCCAGCGATATCGTCGATATCCTCGGCCAGTATGTCCGCCTGAAAAAAAGAGGGCGGAATTTCCTGGCCCTCTGCCCTTTTCACACCGAGAAAACGCCCTCGTTTTCGGTCTCGGCAGATAAGCAGATATATCACTGTTTCGGATGCGGCAAGGGCGGCAATGTTTTCACTTTCCTGATGGAACATGAAAACATGAGTTTTGTCGAGGCCGTCAAATTACTGGCGCAAAAAGCCGGTATTACCATTCCCGAAAGAAAAATCGACAGCGGTGCCAAAGAGGAACTGGATCGGCTGCACTATGCTCATCAGGTGGCGCTCAATTATTTCAGGTCTATGCTCGATTCGCCTAAGTACAAAAACCAGATAACCAGGTACCTCAAAGATAATCGCCATCTGACCGATGAATCGATCGCCCTGTTTCAGCTTGGCCTCGCCGGCGAAGAATGGGATGGTCTTCTCAGTACGGCACTTAAAAAAGGATTGTTCACCAACGAGCTGATCAAAGCGGGACTGATATTACACTCGGAAAAACGCGACAGCTATTTCGATCGTTTCCGCCAGCGGCTGATGATCCCGATTTTTAACTTAAGTGGAAAACCGATCGCCTTTGGCGGGCGCACCCTTAAAAAAGGCGAACCGGCCAAATACGTCAATTCGCCGGAAACCTTACTTTATTCCAAAAGCAATGTTCTGTACGGCCTCAATTTCAGCCGCCAGGAAATCCGCGAGAAAAATGAGGTCATTATTGTCGAAGGATATTTCGATCTGATTTCGCTCTATCAGGCCGGTATAAAAAACGTTGTGGCCTCATCGGGAACCGCCTTCACGGCTCAGCAGGCCCGTCTTCTGGCCCGTTTCGCCGAGATGGCTTACCTGTTTTTCGATGCCGACTCGGCCGGGCAAACCGCCGCTCTGCGCTCGGTCGATGCTCTGTATGATTCCGGTCTCGAGGTGATGGTGATGATTCCGCCGGAGGGAGATGATCCCGATTCGGTGGCGGTCAGAGAAGGCGCCGATGGTATTCACCGGATAAAAGAGAACGCCATGCGTTATCTGGAATTCCGGGTGAAAAATATCGATCTCAAAAAACAGGGAATCATTGCCCGAGAAAAATTGATCAAAGAACTGGCCGAACTGGCGGGCCGGATTAGTGATGCCACGAGAAGGCAACTCTTTCTCGCCGAAGCGGCGGAAATGCTGCAGGTGGATGTCGCCACCTTCTACGTATTGCTGAAAATCGATACCGTGCCGAGAAAGACAGGCTCCGGGGTCAAAGCGCCCAAGAAAGTGGCCGATATCGAGCGCGACCTGCTTTCGCTGGTTACGAATTACCCGGAATATATCGAAGATGTCAGCGACCGGCTGATGCCGGAGGATTTCCAGACTGAAGCTTATGCCGGACTTTATTCGCGCATGCTGGCAGTCCTGAAAGAGCATGGTTCACTCTCGGCCGGAAGCATTATAACATTTCTCGATGATGACTCTCTTGTTTCCGAATTGACCCTGCTGGCCGAGGTCGACTGGGAAAAAGACAAAGCCCGACCGATGATTAAAGATTATGTCGAAAAGATCCTGTCCTTCCGGCGGGAACGAATAATAGATAAATTAAAAGTGGAATTAAAAGTCGCCGAAGATAAAGGCGATGCAGAGACCGCCCGCAGGCTGGCCGAGGAAATCGCCGGCCTGATAAAACGCCGCAAAGAGTGACGCATGTTAAAGCATCTCCATATCGAAAATTTCGCCCTTGTCAGTAATCTCGATATCGACTTCGGAACCGGCATGAATGTCCTCACGGGCGAGACCGGTGCCGGGAAGTCGATAATCGTCGGGGCTATTGCCCGGCTTCTCGGAGAAAAAGCGGACCAAACCGATGTCCGCACCGGCAGCGGACTGGCGGTGATAGAAGGTGAATTCGATATTGACGGCAATCCGGAAATCATTAAAACGCTCGATCTGGCTGGGATAGAACATGATAAAAAATCGATGTCGATGCGGCGCGAAATCATACTCAATAAACCATCCAAAAGCTTCATCAACGGGCAGTTGATAACCCTCACCCAGTTGCGCGATATAACTCATAACATGGCGGAACTGTTCGGTCAGCACTCGCATCAGCAGTTGCTCGATGAAAAAAATCATCAGAGTTTTCTTGATAATTTCGCTGGCATAGGCGACCGGGTCGAACAATTGCGCCAGATTTTCCATGACTGGCAGAACAATGCCCAGCAGCTTAACCGGCTTGAGAAAAGCAAGGAATCCGAAAAGAAGGAGCGGGAACTGCTTCTCTTCCAGAAGGAAGAAATCCAAAAAGCCGCTATTAATATCGGCGAAGAAGAGGAACTTCTGGCAGAAAGAAAAATCCTTGATTCGGCACGTCTCCTGGGCGAAAAGGCCTCGCTCATTCTGAACCTTGTCGATCAGGATGAAAATGCCGCGCTTAATTTGCTTGGCTCATGCCGCAAGGAATTGTCGGACATGGCCGCCATTGATAAAAAGCTCGAACAGGATACGGAATTGATGGAAAGCGCCATCATTAATCTCGAAGAATTGCGTTCCCGAATAGAAGCTTATCTCTCATCAATTCCTGATGATCCCGATCGCCTGGAGCAGATTAATCTTCGTCTCGATGAAATCTACCGGCTTAAGAAAAAATATGGCGGGTCGGAAGAGGCTATTCTGGAGACGTTCAATCAAATCAATGTTCAACTTGGCCGAATGATAGATGTCGAAGAGCAGCTTAAAATTCTCCGGGCCGATGAAAAGAAACTGCGGCTGAAATATATCGAGATGGCATCGGCGATTTCGGCCGATAGAAAAAAGGGATCTCAGAAGCTATCACGGGTTATCGAGAAAGAATTAAATCAGGTCGGGATAAATTCGGCCAAATTCGACTATGAGTTTATTTATGAGCCTGACGGCAGCGGGATAGAGTTTGAGGGAAATAAAATCCGGCCCAATCCCGATGGCTTCGAAACCGGTCGTTTCCTGGTATCGGCCAATCCCGGCGAACCTCTCAAGCCGCTGGCCAGGACTGCTTCCGGGGGCGAAATCTCAAGAATAATGCTGGCGCTTAAAGCCGCCGACAAGCGGCTTTCCGGCAAATACAGAATGCTGCTGGTGTTCGATGAAATCGATGCCGGTATCGGCGGCCGGACCGCCGGGATGGTCGCCTCCCGCCTGGCTCAACTGGCCGTGTCGTCACAGGTTCTGGTTATAACTCATTTGCATCAAATTGCCTCGCTGAGTGATGCGCATTATGCAGTGGAGAAGGTCGAATCCTCCGATCGCTCCAAAAGAAATGTCGTGGCCGTCAGACGGCTGACCATGGCTGAAAGAAAAGGGGAAATTGAGCGAATGCTGAGTTTGCCGGAAAACCCCAATGTTTAGCTTGACTAAGCCCTTTGTAATTCTGATTTTTGCGGATTATGCAGGTTTTTTTGAATAAATCAGCCTTTCCCAGGTATACAAATTGAGTGTCGCGCAAGTAGATGATAGTATTCTGATTGCGGAAATCGCCGAGGGGGATAAAAAGGCGATGAAGGCGCTTGTTGAAAGATATAAGCGAAAGGCATTCTTTTTGGCATTGGGCATGGTTGGAAATCGGGATGAAGCTCTTGATATTTCTCAGGAGGCGTTTATAAGGGTGTTCAAGTCGGCTTGCAGATTTGACCGGGACCAGAAATTTTTCCCCTGGTTTTACTCTATTGTCGCCAATCTGTGCAAAGACAGCCTCCAACGGCGCGAGAAAAGAGACGCCAGAGCAATTGACCTGGATGAAAGTGATTTTTTGCTTGTGGATGATTCCAATCCCGAAAAGAAAATGATGATTAAGGAACAGGCTCAAATATTACAGAAGGCACTCGAGCAACTGTCGTTTGAGGACAGAGAAATAATTATGCTGAAACACTTTCGGGATCTGTCTTATGATGAAATTTCCAGACTGCTGAAAATCCCGAAGGGAACGGTAATGTCGCGCCTTTATTATGCGCGCAAAAAATTGGCGAAATTATGTGATGAGCTTGCATGAAGAAAAATTCAGTATTCTGCTGTCAGGCTATACCGACGGGGAATTGATCCCCGAGGAGAAAATCGAGTTCGAGAGACACCTGAAAACATGTGTCCAATGTCAAAAGGAAGTTCAGGTGTTCCAACAACTTAAGGAGGTTACCGGGGCTATGAAGTATGCGGATATTCCGGAACATGTCTGGGAAAACTACTGGCGCGGGACTTATCGCAGATTGGAACTGGGTATAGGGTGGATTCTCTTCTCTCTGGGCGCCATTATAGTTCTGGCGTTTACATGCTATGCCCTGTTTATGAATTTCTTCCTCAACCCTGCCGAACCTCTGATTCTCAGGATAGGAATTGGAATTCTGATTCTGGGCACAATTTTTCTCTTGGTTTCAATCACGCGGGAGCGGATATTTGCCTATCGACGTGATCGTTATAAGGAGATTCAGAGATGATATTGGTTAATACTGATTTCATACCGGGGATGAAAATTGTAGAGATGCTCGGATTGGTCAGAGGTAATACGATCAGAGCAAGGCATATCGGACAGGATATCAAGGCCTCATTTCGTACTATTATCGGCGGCGAAGTCGTGGAATATACAAAGATGCTCGCGGAAACCAGAGAACAGTCTCTTGATAGAATGGTTGAAGAGGCGGTCAAACTGGGAGCAAATGCCGTTGTAAATATCCGCTTCTCAACATCTGAGATCATGAGAGGAGCGGCGGAGCTCCTCGCTTATGGAACGGCTGTCATTGTCGAGAAAGACAGCTGATCGATTTTTTCTTTTTAGGAAATCAACATGGCCAAACGAAGAATAGGCTGGCTGGCGGCATTATTGACATTGTTTATGCCGGGGCTCGGTCATCTTTATTGCGGCAAGCCGATCGCAGCGGGCATATTGTATATAGGCGCCCTTATCATCGGCAACATCGCCCTGGCAATCCTGTTGTATCTTGATTTGCACCCGCTTAATTTTCTGGTCGCCCTGTTTCTTATTCTGATTTACTATATTCTGATTATCAGGCTTGCCATAGGTTCGGCCAGAAGAAATTCCGACAGGTTCTCACCCGGATGGTACAATCAATCCTATGTCTATCTGGGGATTATTCTGGTCGGTCTTTTTGTATCATCTTATGCCTTCCCGGTTATTCGTAACTGCAAAGCCTTTACCGTTCCGACGTCGAGCATGGAAAACGCACTCATGCCCGGAGATTATTTTCTGGCCGATTGCGGCGCATTTAAGAATGAAAAACCGGACATAAACGATGTAATTGTCTTTAAATGGCCCGTTGATGGAGTCACGATGCGTGTTGATCGGTGCATGGCCCGCCCGGGCGATATTGTGGAATATAAAGACAAAGTACTGCTGATTAACGGCATCGAGACGCCTCTTCCCCCGACTGCAAAACATATAAGCGGCGATATCCTTCCTCGCAGCGAGGCAACGGCCAATACGCGTGACAATTTCGGGCCATATCAAGTGCCGCCGGAATCATATTTTGTCATGGGCGACAATCTGGATAATTCCTATGACTCCCGATTCTGGGGAGCAGTTCCGGAAAATATGATAATTGCCAAGGCGGTACGGATCTACTGGAGTTCGGCTCTCAGCCGGGTTGGCATGACAATCCAGTAATTTCTGTTAATAAGTATCATCCTGTTGAATCGGAACGCTTTTATAAATGCGGACTTGACCGGCTTATTTTTTTGCGGTATTTTTACACGTATCGGTTAAACCTTATTCCGGGAAAATAATGCCAGAATTTCGCCAAAATATGGCCACCAAAGAATGGGTGATACTCTCGCCCGAACGCCGGAAACGACCGTCTGATTTCATCAGGCCGGACTCAGGACAGGAGCCGGCTCTGTCCTATGAGGATAATTGCCCCTTTTGCCGGGGAAATGAGAATCTGACTGTACCGCCTTCATATGTTTTTCCCGAGGATAAAAAATGGCTGGTGCGGGTTGTTCCCAATAAATATGCCGCGCTGGATTCCAGACTGGATACGAAAAGAACCGGAAATGGCTGTTTTGTTTCTGCTCACGGTTTCGGTATCGCCGAGGTTGTAGTGGAACATCCCTTTCATAACGAGACCATCGCCACGATGGAAACAGCCCACGTCGGGCACATCCTGCGGGCCTGTCGCGAACGCCAGATTGCAATCAGCAGAAATCCGAATGTGAATCTCATTACCATATTCCGTAATCATGGTCAGCGCGCCGGAACATCGCTGGCTCATCCCCATTCACAGATTATCGCCACGCCGATTGTCCCGCCGCATGTCCGCTATCCTATGGAACAGGCGATTCAGTACTATGACACAACCGGTCATTGCGTTTTCTGCGACATGGTCAGGGAGGAGTTAAGGCAGGCCGAGCGAATAATTGTCGAAACCGAGTTTTTTGTGGCCTTTTGCCCGTATGCCGCCCGCTCCCCCTTCGAAAGCCGCATATACCCCAAGTATCACAGCGCCAGTTTTATGCTTATTGATGACAACCGTATCGCCGACCTGGCAAGAGTCCTGCGGGAAACGCTGGCGCGATTGTATCATGGCTTGAAGAATCCAGACTATAATTACATAATCAGGTCGGCTCCGATAGGTGATGAGGACACCCGCCATCAGCACTGGTATATGGTCATTATTCCCAAAATAACGACTGCTGCCGGTTTTGAAATCGGCTCCGGAATATATATAAACACGATTGCGCCCGAGGAATCGGCGCAGTTTCTTCGTGGTATTAAGATTCCGTCCTGAGAGGCTGTAACAATCGCATGTTTTTTACGTTAATAATTACATGAATAGTACAACCGCCGCAATAAGAGTCGAAGATCTCACCAAAATATATAAGAGCGCTTTTGGCGCCAATGAGGTTCGGGCTCTGACAAATGTCAGCCTCGAGGTGCAGCGTGGGGAGATATTCGGTCTTCTCGGACCCAATGGAGCCGGCAAAACCACTCTGGTGAAAATCCTGCTCGGTTCGCTGCGGATTACCGGCGGAACCGCCTTTATCAACGGCCACAGTATCGACAACCCGGAAGCGCGAAGCAAGATCGGATTCCTGCCCGAAAATCACCGTTTCCCCTCATATCAGACCGGGCTGCAGATGTTGCTCTGTTTCGGCGGCATGGCCGGGCTTTCCCGGGAAGAAATCCGAAAAAAGGCGACGCCGCTGCTTGAACTGGTCGAGATGACCCAGTGGCGCGATACAAGAATCAAGAAATATTCCAAAGGAATGAGCCAGCGTCTTGGACTTGCTCAAGCGCTGATAAATGACCCGGATATTATTTTCCTCGATGAACCGACCGACGGGGTCGATCCGATAGGCCGGCACCAGATTCGAAATATCCTGTTCGATCTTAAAAAGCAGGGCAAGACAATCTTTCTCAATTCTCATCTCCTGGCCGAAGTCGAATCGGTTTGCGACCGCGTGGCGATTCTGGATAAGGGCAAACTCATCAAGGTCGGACCGGTTCACAGCCTGATTGCCATGAAACCGACCTATCATGTCGAAACGGCCGAATTGAACGAAGAAATCGAAGTTGAGATAAAAATTGCCTTTCCCAGCGCCCGTATCGAAGGAAGTACCATAGTAATCACTCTGGAGGATCAGTACCAAATTAACGGCCTGATCGATCTGCTTCGACAGAATTACATTGATATAATCGCTGTAACACCGGAAAAAATCAGTCTCGAGGAAAGCTTCATGCAACTCATCAAGGGGGGCGGCAATGCATAAATTCAACGCCATCTTCTTTGATTCGCTTCTGGAAATACGAAGCCGCCGGATTATATATATCTATGCCGCGGTGGCTCTGTTCATGGCGCTTTTGTTCGGATTGATGCCGGAAATTCATGTCAGCGGGGAAAATCTATTCGGTGGCGATATCGCAACAAGGTCATTGCTCGACAATCTTCTCGCGCATTTCTTCGATGGTTTCATCGGTTTCGTTATCTTCCTGATGGTTTTCGGCTCCGCCTTCCTGATACCCTCTTATCTCGGAAAGGGTCGGGTGGAACTGGTTCTGTCCAAGCCTATCAGCCGCTGGAAACTGTTAACCCTGAAATTCGCTTCCATATATCTGATTCATATAATAATTCTGTTGCTGATGGTTATCATCGTCTGGCTGACAATTTCCTTACGGTTGGGCAATTTTTCCTGGCTCGTTTTGTTTGGATCAGCGTTTGCCTTCGTGCATTTTCTGCTTATCCTTCTGCTTGTATTCTCGGTCGGCGCTTTGACCCGTTCCGGGGCGATCGCCATTATGGCCTATTTCATTTTTCGCATTGTTTCCGGAATGCTGGAAGGGCGGGAGGCCATCTATAATTTTCTCGGAGAAACAGTCTGGACAAAAATACTCGACTGGACATATTATATCCTTCCCAAATTCGGCGAGGTCGGCAACAACTTTGTTTCACTGATGAAGGGCAATGGCTTTGTCAATTTCTTCTCGATTTTCACGACCTTCATTTTCTGCGGCGTGATTTATGCCGCCGCCTTGTATCTTATCTCACGTCGGGATTATTAAACTAATTTAATGATATATAAATAAAAGGCGTCCCGCGCAGTGGGACACCTTTTGTTGAGACCTTCCTCACAAGTGAGGTGAATGGGTAATTTTTTATCTTCTTACACGCCCCTCAACATAGGAAATACTGACATCGCCCGAGCTGTCATCGATGACATCGACATCCCTGCCGACATGACGAATACTGATATCGCCGGAACCGTCATCGACAGCGACGCTCCCGCCGATCTTTCTTACGGCAATATCTCCCGAACCGTCATCGATATCCACATCCCCGGTAACATCATTAATGCGAATCTCCCCGGAGCCGTCATCAATGACCACCGTTCCATCGATACTGGACAAAACAAGTTCGCCTGAACCGTCATCGATATCGACATTGCCACCTATAAATTCTATTTCCAGATCGCCGGAGCCGTCATCGATATCAATATCACCCGATATATTCGAGATCCTGGTATCGCCGGAGCCGTCGTCTATCCTCATATCCATATTTTTGGGCATCTTTACAAATAGATTAATAAGCGCGTTTTGACTCCCGAAAGAAAATAAGCTGGTCGGCATTGATCTGTCAAAATAGCTGTTCAGGACCGCTCTTCCATGCTTCTGAACCAGTTCCAACCGGAGATATTTATCGATATAATCGCGGGCCCGACTGTCTTTCATCCCTTCGATGATGATCTCGGCCCTCACCTCTATATTGGACAATCCCTCGACACCTTCGACAATTAAATCCCCTGCACCGCAGTCGATTTCGAAGGCATTAATGCCTTCTGCGGACAGGCTAAGCTCTCTGTCCTCGATTAAATCTGCGAAAACCGGGGTGAATAAAATGAGATTGATGGCAAGGGAAAGTAAAAACCTTAAAATCGGCTTCATGGCGGCTCCTTTCTTTATCGATGATTCGCCTAATTAGACGGGGATTTGAAAAAAATGTTGCGGAAAACGGGAATATGATTTATCCGGCTGATGGCGGGATTTTACTTTCCACGGTTTCCGGGATATTTTTGAAGGCTACAAAGGCCATTATCAAACATAATAAGCCGCCGGCATAGAAAGGAAGCTGGAAAAATATGATGGCCAAAAATCCGGCCACCAGCGGCCCGATGGCCATTCCCAGGCCAAAGCCCATGGTTATTACGCTCATCTGGCGACCCTCTCCCCCGGCTTTGCCGAGATCCCCCACCAGCGCAAAGGCGGGCGCGGCGATTCCAGCCGAGGCCACCCCCTGAATAATCCTTAAAACGACTAATTGAGTCAACGTTGTGGTGTCGCCTATGAGCGCTGATGCCGGCGCCAGAAGAATCAGCCCGCCGATTATTAACGGACGCCGCCCGATTCGATCGGACAGCCTGCCCAGCGGGACCTGCAGCAAAATGCGGCCGACCATCATCGAACTTATGGCGATACTGAACCCGAAGGCATTGATACCCAGCTTGGCATTGAATTCATTTTCCAGTGTGGTCACCATCGAGAAAGAAAAGGCCATGACAAAAGTGGCCAGCCCGGCGGCTATAATAGCCGGACTCAACAGCGATCGGTCGATGATCCTGAACTTATTGTTATTATTGGTGACCGGCACATCCTTGACCCACATTTGCACCAGGATAGTTGCCAGAAATATAAACATTGACCCGGTGATGAAAACCGCGTTAAAACCGAAATGCACCTGGATAAAACCGCCTATCACCGGCCCGGCCGAAAAACCTACCATGCGCAGCATCGAATATATCCCCATCGAGCCGCCGCGCGTTTCCTTGTTGGTCACTGCCGCCATTAAAGCCATTGAGGCCGGTATAGTTATGGCGATCCCCACCCCCTGCAGACTGCGTAAGGCCAGTAAATGTAAATAGCGGTCGGCCAGGACAAAACCCAATGTCCCCAGTCCCATAATCAACATTCCGGTCTGGATCAGGATTTTCCGCCGGCCCAGTTTATCGCTGAGAGCGCCCATTACCGGCTGAAGAGAGGAATTCACAAATCCATAGGAAGAGATCAGGATTCCGACCAGGACCGGGACTGCAAAATGAAGTGTGAGTGACGGCAGTTTCGCCACATAAATCGGGATGACAATAAAGAGAATACTATTGCCTATCGCTTCCGACATACGGGCAACAGAAAGAGCGACAACCTGCCGGTTGCCGCCTAAACCGGCAAAAAACTTCGAATTCATATTGGCTTGTTAATCTATTCGAAGTTTTTTAAAAAGCAAGTGGCCTGACTAGCGGATCAGATCGTTTATCATATCGGTAATTTTCGACAGATGGTGGTCGTCATGCTCTGCAATAAACATGGCATGGTCTATCATCCGCATCTGCGTATCCAGCCGCCGGTGATAAGCCGACATTTTCATATGCTTATCCGTCATTTCGCCGAATCTTGCCACTAATTTCTCTCGGGAATCCCGAAATGCCATAAGGAGATCCGCAACTGAGGCGCTGTTGTGATCGACCTTTTTTGTCACAGTGTCGGTGATATTGGCGGGCCTCAGTTCCTCCAGACCTTCCAGGAAATCATCGATTCGCCCGTGCCAGAGCGCCTCGACATCGGATAAATGCCCGATTACCTCAAGTATCGACCAGGCTTCGCCTTCCTTATGCCGCAGGACATTATCCGGAAGTGAAGCGGTTTTTTCTTCGAGCCGCGCCGGCACACCACGCAGGCGTTCGACTATAATCGCAAACATCTCAACCGGTTGATCCAGTTTGAATTTACGCTTTGACCATATGATTTCGTTCTTCATATTCCCCTCAGTCATAAAAATATTGTCATGTTATTAATGAATTTCCTAATTCCGTCTCAGGTGCTGTCCTAAGGTCCGCCGAAGGATACGACCTGAAATCATTCAAATACTCGACAGGCGTCCTTCTTATCCCCTCTCGAGAGGGGACTAATTTTCATGTCAGGTTTTGATTCCGCCAATGGCGGATTTGTGTCCTGACACAGAATAAATTATTTATTCCAGCGAGCCGATCTCTTTCTCGACCTCCTCAAGAATCTCGCACGACTTTACCAGTTCTTTCATCTTTGTGTGATCCGGGTAAAGCGGCCGGTCGATTTCAAGAAAATCGACATACTTGCGAATAACCTCTTTCGCTTTCGTAGTTCCTTTGCCGAACTTGTATTCGCGGAAATCGAGCGCCTGGGCCGCGGCCATCAGTTCGATACCGAGTACCCCATAAGCATTATCCAGAATCTGGAAATTCTTGATGGCGGTATTCATGCCCATCGAGACAAAATCTTCCTGGTCGGCCGCGGCCGGAATTGACTGAATCGAGGCCGGCATCGACAGGATTCTCTGCTCGACAATTTGCATATCGGCGGTGTACTGCGAGAGCATCA
>JBFMFJ010000054.1:0-13383 GCA_040752235.1 Candidatus Zixiibacteriota bacterium
TGCTCAGGGATTCGCTCTCTCCATTTTCGACAATGCATTCGTCGATGAGACAAGAGTCAAAGAACTCGCTGATATATCAGGCGGTTCCCCCCAATACAGCATCTATGAAGGCAGCTCCGCACATATCATAGCACACGAGATCGGGCATCTTTATGTTACCGGCCGAATCGGCCGCGATGTATGGAAAAAACTCCCGCATTGGAAACAGGAAGGATTCCCGGAATATATCGCCAATATATCATTGATTCGTGGCGACAGCACGGCAAGTCTTTCGAATCGATTTGCGATATTACAGGATGACAGCACCTGGGGATGGAAACGCGGCTGGGATCGTATCCATTATGAAGCCGGATTACTGGTTGAATTTCTTCTTGAAGTAAAGGAATATTCCTTGGATGATATTATGGCTGATTCGGTCAGCCAGGAGGCAACACTGACAGAGTTGATTAAGTGGTGCGAAATACAAAGGACTGAACCATAGACAATGGTCAATCTTCTTGAAGAGCCTGATGTTTTTTATATAGAGAAAATTCTTTAAATCAATAGATGTACAACATTGTACAAGTACCCGAATATCAATGATCCGATCAGTGATATCGACAAATAAAGAATAAAGACTCTTTGCTTTACCAGACCGTATACCGCCGCCATTGCGGGGAGGGTGGTGGTCGGTCCTGCGATAAGAAAAGCCAGAGCGGCGCCATGACTCATCCCCTGATTAAGCAGTCCGGAGATCATCGGCAGGGCCGTCAGATTGCTGGTATATGCCGGGACTCCCAGAAAAGCCGATGCCGGAATGGCCCAGTGATTACTCTGACCAAGCAGACTTTCTATCCAGGCAGAAGGAACATAAAGCGTAATCAAGGCCTCAATCAGAAATGCCAGTCCCATGAACTTGAATACCATGACGGTTGCACCGGTTGTTTCCTTGAGAATCCTTTTGTATAAATCGGTTTTGTGTGTTTTTGCCTCTTTTGCATCATCGCTTGTACAACCGCATGATGTTTTCGGCATAACCGGAAGTGAAATCGTAGCTGTCTTAGAAAGGCTCGACTTTATAGCAATAAAGTTTTCTGTTGAGATTGGTACCGGTTTGGCCAATGCCGCAATACCACAGCCAAGGCGCTGCATTCTGGCCGGTGCGCTGCAGGCATCATAGGCAGCCAGCCCGATACGCAAACGATTCTTGATTGATGCTCCGGCCTGCCTGAGATGCCCGAGCAGACCGACAGTACCTCCACCTGACTGGTTTAGAAGAATTTGCCCGCTTAATTTGCCGTGTCTTTCCAGGTACAAAGTCAACAGCCCCGCCCCCATGCTTAAAAGAAATGTCGCCGCCAGACGCCAGATCGCCAATTCCCAGCCTACCATCGAGACACTCAGGAAAAATATTTCGGGATCCATCGAGGGCGAAGCAATCCAGAAAGTCATTACCGGCGCCAGAGGAACGCCTCCAATCAGTAACGAGGCTATTATCGGGATAACTCCGCATGAGCAGAAGGGGCTGACGGCACCGACAACTGTCGCAGCCATAATTGAGACTATCGGACGACCCTGAAAAATTTTGCTGATATGCCTGGCGCCCCCGGAAAGACGCACTATTACCGCCAGAGGCACCGTGGCTAACAGATAGGGCCAGACATGAAGATATGCCCGCCCCATAAATTCCATTATATTTATCAAATGTTCCAGCATTTGTCTGTCTTCCTTTCATCGTATTTTTACGATGATTTAATATAAATGTTGCATTCCTCTTATTCCAATGAATATTTTCTTTGAGATTTACTTGATCAAGTCAGTCAAAATTAGAAGATTTCTTCGGCTGTCGATTTGAACCAGTTGATATTCTTTGCATTAAGGCAATAATTGGTGGCTCTGCCGCTTATATCTCCCGTGATCCAGCCGGCCTCCAGAAGCACTTTAAGATGCTGGGAGACTGTCGCCTGCGCAATCGGCAGGTATTTGACCAGATTAACATTGATACAGCCCGGGTGCGTGACCAGAAACTTCAAAATTTCAAAGCGGATGGGATTCGCCAGCGCCCTGGCCATTTTTACAAACCGCTCCTGTTTTTTTCCGGATATTCCAAGAGTGCAGCAGGCGTCCGGAAAACATATCTTGCTTTTTGACATAATATACTCCTCTTTAATCATCGTAAAAATACGATAATTATTCGCCTTGTCAAGCCTGATTTTTCCGGATACTGCCGATATTGGAATTATTTTTAAGTAATCACTTCTTCATAGCTTCGGTAGGGTATGAGAAATGCATCTGCATGATAACCCATTTACCGTCTCTTTTTTCGGTGACACCGGTCCAGCGAACACCTTCCCAGTTGGCCGGTTTTCCGTTCCATTCGCCGTAATCATAAAGCACGCCCGCCCACCAGGCCACATCGCCACCCTGCGAGATCTGAATACGAAGATCCTTTACCTCAAACCTGATTGCTTTGAAAGCGTCATTCATGAAAACATTTTCGGTCAATTGGCGGAAGGCCTCGAAGCCGTTGATATTGCCGGCATTGTCCGGATTAAAGAAAAACAGATTGGAATCCTGCCACATCAGACTGAAGAGATAATCCTTATCCTTGGTAAGAGCCCATCCGATAGAACCCTCGACAACCTGTTTGATTTTGGCTTTTTCCTCTTCGATGGCAATTGTCGAACTCATTTTGCTGCCCTCCTCGGACGATATGTTGTTGTTTTCAAGCCGCGCCCTGGAATCATCGCTCTTGCCGCACCCGGCCCAAAGTAAAATCGTAATCACCAAAATAATACTAATTAATACTCTGCCCATTTAAAACCTCGACGAACATATTATGGAATCTCATTAATTTCTTATGACTTACACAATAACTGTTACTACTAAGGTACATAAGTGGATACAGGCTTGCAGACAAATTGATGAAAGCACCACTGAGGTGTAATTCATTAAATATCAATAGATTACAAATTGATTGGAAAGATTTTGAAACTTTTTCAAAAAAATGTTGTATATTTACAACAGATAATTATATTAACAATATGAATAGTAGAAAATTATATAACAGAATCTCGGTCCTTCGTGAAGAACGAGGGATTTCACGAAAGGAGTTGGCCGACCGGATCGGCGTCAATTTCCAGACCGTCGGCTATCTCGAGCGGGAGGAATACAATCCCAGTCTCGATCTGGCTTTTCGCATCTGTGAGTATTTCGGGCTGCCGATCGAGATGGTTTTTTCGACCGAGCCGATGAAACCACTGTCACAGGAGATCCTGGAACAGAGAAAAAAGATGGGAGGATAAAATGTCTGCCATAAACAGAAAAATCTGGGTCCTCATAAATTATATATCTCTGGGTATGTTGCTTTTTGCCTTTTACTCCGGAGAGCTTGCCGAGCGAAGCGCCATGGTTTACGCGGCTATTGCTTTTGCATTCATCATCGGATTAATAAGCTTTATTATGGTGCATATACGGACCGGGCTCTGGAAAATGGTGCACTCGAAAGTCGACAAGCTGGATGAAAGGCAGATTCAGGTGACTCATGGCGCACTTCGCCATTCATACAGCATCTTCACGATTCTGGCATTGGTCATTCTGCTGATAATAGCCCTGGCCGGCGGATATGATGATGCCAACCTGATAATGATCTTCGCCTCGTTATTGTACCTTGCTCACACTCTCCCCTCATCGGTTCTCGCCTGGACCGAGAAGGTGGTTTAGGCGAAAATACGGACATTAGAATAATTATCTTAAGTCCATATGACATTATCTGACATATAGACTTTATATAGGTTTGGTATCCCCACAAATATTCAGTAGTTTATAATGGACATTTTGTATATTATTACATATATTCTGAACTCATCGTCGGTAAAAGGATATATATAAAATGGTCGTATCAATTAGAGATTTAACGGATTCTGAAATCAAAAGGCTGAAATGTTCTTTTAATTGTCAAATAATAAAGAAGAAAATCAGAAATCTTGCCGATTATTTTGCGATTTCTGCTTCTCTATTAATAGATGATCAGTCATATTGGTTTCGCGGCCAGTGTAATTCAACATGGAGCCTTACGCCATCTGCATTACGATATAAGACTCTTATAGAAAGAAATAGGGCGCTCAGTCTTTTAAATTCTTTTAAAAGAATAGCCGAGATAAAACTTGAAAGACCACCGGCCCCGAATGAGGAGTTAAAATGGCTTCAGCTGGCTCAACATTATGGTATACCGACGAGATTACTCGATTGGACGGAGAGCGCAATTTTCGCATTATATTTTGCCTGTATAAAATATGAAGAGGAAAACAAAGACTATGACGGGATGGTTTTTCTATTTAATCCTCAACATCTAAGCGGAATACCGAGAAGGTTCTCGAAAAGTCCACTTGACGCTCATCCTGATGACAGATTAATTACCCGATATACAAAACTAGCGGGCAGGATTAATAAGAAGGGAATTGACACCATAGCCATACAACCAGTATGGAATTCGGAAAGAATGATGCTTCAAAGAGGAGCATTCACACTGCATGGCAGCAAGAATTTTTCAATTGACAGCAACCAAGTGCCATCGCTGGTTGGAATTCCAATACTACGTGAAAATAAGGTTAATATCCAAAAAGAACTTGATAGAATTTGTATAGATGAAATGACCATGTTTCCAGAATTGGAGCACGCGTGTATAAACTTGCGCCGTAGGGCGGGCCTAAAATAGGAATATATCATGCAGAATTATATACCTTTTATCTTTGGAGATAAAGATATTGAGATTTTAATAAAAGAATATCCTAAGGCGAAGTGCATTAGACTTCCCTTGGATAAAGCCAATCTAGTGGAAAAAATCTCTCACAATAAATCCATCTGGTTAGATGCAAATATTGATATATATTCCAATTGGCCGCCCAGTGATCAAAGGCAAAGAGAATTCTATCAAAAGTATGATCCAGACGGATTAATTCCCGATGATGATTTTGCAAAAAAACCTAATAAAAATTATATAAAGAAGTTTATAAAAAACCTGTTGGACGACAGCCTAAAATGCAATCCTTATTTGTTAACTGTCCCGCAGATGCCGATCACCAATAGAATAAATCGAGATAAAATTAATAGACTATTTGTAGAGATGACCCGTGAATGTATAATACAGAGTAATTTTAATGGGAAGTTAATATTCCCTCTTTTAATTTCACATCAAAATCTGGTGAACCAAAAAGCAAATAGAGATAAAGTCATTGGCCATGCTGTAAAGTGTTTTTCAATATTAAGGATGGATGGAATTTGGACTGTAGAATATTCGCTTGATGATTCTACTGGCTCTGATACCATTGGGAATAAGAGGCTCAAAAATTTAATAAAATTACATAATAGCCTGAAGAAAGAACTTCCTATTAATATCATTAATATTGCGGGCCCTTATTGGGCGTCTAATCTAATTTTATGGGCAAGGGAGTTAATCACTGATTTTGCAATTGGTTTGGGAAGGGGATACCGCTATTATCCGCCTGGTGGCATAATATTACCAGGAAAGGTTAGAATAGCAATACCTCCATTATATAGATGGAATATTATCGATAGTGAACTGGAAAAATGGCTGAAAGATGCGCTGAAGCGTATTCCTTCCGAACACTCGGGCTATAGAATCATTCTTAATATATTAAAGAATATTGGCAAGTATGAAAAAGACAAAGATGCGGCTCGATTACAGATCGCCCAATTTTACAAAGAATGGATTGAACGTCTCGAAAATATACCGCCGGAGGGCAGAGCGTTGGCATTATATCAGGAATTCTCGAACGCATTTGTTCTTGGCAGAACAATAAAAAAGAAGATGCCTGATTCCGCGAAACCTGCCCGCGCTCCGGAAAAGGTCGTTCAACAATTTATGTTCAACACTCTTTGAGATATAAGCGCCAGAAGCTTTCTGCTGTATGTATTTGAAGTGCTGAATTGACCCCTTTGTTCGGGATTTTGGCAGGAATTACCTTTTCGCAAATATCTCTTTTAACAGCCAGTAAACCGATATTATATTTTTCAAAATCAGACCTTCTTGTGCCTTCAGCTATTCTGTTGGCTGTATCATAAGGAAGGGCAACGTAGGACTCTGCAAATATCGTGGTATTTGCAATTGCCTGATACAAGGCATCACTTATTCTGTTTAATTTCAACTCTACAGCAACCATTCTTTCGTGCATCGGCATCCAACCATTAAGTTTCTGGTAATGGTTTTTGCGGTTTGAAATGACGAATTTTTTCCTGATCAAAGTTTCCAATTCACTTTCGATTCTTTCTGCAGATAGCCAGTCATCAAATATACTAGTAAGGCGTTTTATGCTTATCGATTTCCCGCTTTCCATATCCGGGATGTTTTCCAAAATTGAGATTCTCGGGATTGGTCCAATAGTTGCCCGCTGTTTATAATCCATTCTTAATTGGGCTTTTTCTTTGTTAATTTTAACCCCAGCCAAATCACAAATTCCCCAGGGAGTCTTAAATTCGACCCTTGTCATCAATCCCTGCGCCAATAACCAGTCCTTAACCGGTCGGGTCATTTCACTTTCATATTTAAACATGGGTAGTAATCCACTTTCCTCTCAATATATATACACATAATCGAGCTGGTTTCGTCAACTAAAAAAAGAATTTAATATTTTTGGCTCTACCCTGACGTTTTCTTTCCATTAATTAAATCAAAACTCGAGTTCTAGCCCAAGAAACGGTAGTTGTCCCAATTGTCAAGGTGATGAATCGGCAAGATATATGTGGTTTATTAACCATTAATATGACATATTTGAAATAACTGAAAATATAGTAAGGAACTAAATATCGGGAGAATATATCATGCGCGGGAAAATTTCACTTTCAAAAATGGTAAATTGTTGGATCGCCGTCTTTCTGACATTATTGGCAACTTCAGTACCGGCACAGGATGGCGGGAGCGACATAGCTATCGGCAAGTCCTATAAGGTGCAGTCAACTATATTGGGCGAGGAACGAACTATATCGATTTATCTGCCCGATGGCTATGAGGAATCTGCCGAGGCTTTCCCGGTTTTGTTTTTACTCGACGGGGAAATGAAGACTCTCCTGATGACAGCCGCTTCTGCTATGGAAGATAACGATTCAAAAGGAGCCATGCCGCAGATGATTGTGGTCGGAATCGACAATCCCAATGCCACTCGCGATTATTTCCCGGTTATATTTCAGGATCGTCCCGGAACCGGCCAGGCCGATAATTTCATTCGTTTTCTGGCCGAGGAGCTAATCCCCTGGACCAGTGCAAATTTCCGCACGGTCAATTATCGGATCTTATGCGGCTGCTCCAATGCCGGTCTTTTCACGGTTTATACATACCTGACGAAGCCGGAGACTTTCAATGCCTATGTAGCGCCCAGCCCATCAATTGGGTGGTTCAAGGATTACATGCTGGAATTGATGAAAACATCGTTCAAGGCCGACCGGATGGCGGGACGCCCGATATATATGAACTATGCCACTGATGATTTCGATGATATCGTCACCAGCGCCATGCCTGATTTTGTCGATGCTTTCCGGAACGGAGCCAAAGCCGACGTGAGATGGACAATGGAGGTGATTGAGGGAGCCGGCCATGTTCCTTACATTAGTATCCATAACGGTCTCCGTTTTATTTTCGATGGCTGGAAATATCCGCCCGAGAAACTCAAAAGCGACGGGCTTGAGCCTTTGAAGGAATATTACAAAAACCTGTCGGATAGATTCGGCTTCTCCGTCAAAGTCCCTTCCGGTACTCTGCGCGATCTGGGCATGGATTACTACCAGGGTCAGGAATATGACAAAGCAATCGAGGTATTCAGCTTTTATATTGAAGAATATCCCAATCATGTTCGAGGATATTATCTGCTTGGGGCATCCTATGACAAAAAAGGCGACCGCGAGCTTGCCGTAAAATTTCTTGAAAAGGCAATCGAAATAGACCCTGAGTTTACCCCGGCAAAAACGAAACTGGAGCAGGTTAAAAATACCAAATAAACGCTTATTATCTCAACATCCATAAATTGGACATTTTTCTGCAATTCGACTATTCAGTTAAATTGTCACTAGTATGAAAGATACGCTCTTTCACCGCACCATACATATCGAAGAAGAACCAAGAACGAGATTAACGTAAACGATGTGATATAATCGCCATCACATAATGAAACAAGAACCTGAAATTGGCGTATATCGACAGTGGCATAAGCTCTCGGCAGCAAATATCCGCCTGAATTGGTAAGGGGTTAAACCAATGGCGGAAATGGGGCTTTTGACCTTGCAAAGGACTGATGGGGCTTCAGGAATCGATATGAAAGGAGTCCAAAATGAAGGTCATATTTAATCACGACCGAGGGTTTGTGGTCCTCAGACTTTTAATAGTCAGTTTGTTTATAATGGGCTTGCCGGTTATAATGCTGGCATCCTCAGAGCCGATTTTTAATCCGCAATTGGCTATTAACAAGACAACCCAACCAATAGATATTGACGGAAAGCTGAATGACAAGGGGTGGAAACAGGCCGCCCGAATCAACAATTTTGTCGAACGTTATCCCGGAGAGAATACCCCGCCGCCAGTCGAAACCGAGGCGCTGGTGACTTATGATAATGCAAAATTGTATATTGCTTTTATCTGCCATGATGATCCAAAAGAGATTTGCGCGACAATGTGTCAGCGAGATCAGTTCGGCGGAGATGACGCCGTAATCGTCCTGCTTGATTCCTATGGCGACGCCAACTGGGCGTACGAGTTCCAGGTCAATCCGTACGGTATTCAGAAAGACCTGCTGTGGACCAATATTGCCGGCGAGGATTCCGGCTATGATCTAATCTGGGAATCGGCCGCAAAAATCACTGATTCCGGCTATCAGGTCGAAATTGCCATTCCGTTTTCAAGCATCCGTTTCCCCAGTATTGACATGCAGAACTGGAAAATGGATTTCTGGCGAACTCATCCCCGCAGCAGCTATCATCAGTACTCATGGTCGGCCAATAATCGTAACCAGCAGTGCTGGCCGTGCCAGTGGGGTACGGTAACGGGCATCAGCGATGTCAGACCGGGGCGCGGTCTTGAAATTCTTCCATCAATAATATCCAATCAGTCGGGCAGCATGCAGTACGGTGATTCGCTGATCTCGCCATTCGATGATGGAAAAATCGACGGCGAAATGTCCCTTGGCGGAAAATACTCGATCAGTTCCGATATCACGCTGGAAGGCACCTATAATCCCGATTTCAGCCAGGTCGAAACCGATGCCGCCCAGATCGATGTCAACTCAACCGTAGCTTTGTTCTACCCGGAACGAAGACCGTTTTTCCAGGAAGGAACGGACATCTTCCGAACGCTCTTTAATTCTTTCTACACCAGGACTATCAATGATCCGGAGTTTGCCGCCAAACTGACCGGGCGTTATGATGGTTACCGCTTCGGGTATCTTTCGGCCATCGACGAAAACACGCAGTACATCATACCGTTCGATGAGTCCAGCTCTCAGCCGCTGAACATCGGAAAAAGTTATGTCAATGTCCTGCGCGGTATCAAATCGCTCGGCAATTATTCACATGTCGGTTTTATTGTCAATGACCGCCGCTTTGAGGATGACGGTTATAACACGATACTTGGTCTTGACGAAAACTTCAGCCTGACTCAGAAAATCAGCGTTGACGGCCAGTACCTGGTGACTTTCAACCGGGAACCCGATAATCCGGCCATGTCGGGCTACTATAATCGCTACACTTTTAATTTCGATAAAAACACGGCGGCTTTTGACGGTGAGTCGTTCACCGGGTATGCGTTCATTTCGAGAGTGCGTCACCACAGCCGGACCCTGGACTTTAACGTCACCTACAGCCAGGTAGATCCTACCTACCGCACCGAACTCGGCTATGATCCGTGGGTCAATTACCGTGACTTGTCATCCGGTACAAATCTGAATTTCTACCCGCAGTCAGGCATTTTTGAAAGAATTACTCCCGGGATGTATGTTGACACTCGCTGGAAATATGACGCTGAACATCGCTGGTACCATGTTTACCTGGGGCTTAACGGCGATCTTCGATATGCCCAGTCCGGCTTTAACATCAACGTGAGCCGATCTAACGAACGATGGTACGGAACCGACTTCAACAATCTGTGGGGAGTCGAAATTGATCTCAACAGCCGCCCGTCAAGTAAATTTTCATGGTACATCGGGTATGACCGGAGTGTCTCGCCCGCCCTTAATCAGTTGGTCAAGGGCAATGAGCATCGCGCCGATGTATCCCTGACAATCAAGCCGATTGACCGGCTGACAATTTATCCCAATATGAGCTATACAGTCAGTCATGATCTCGATAAGTCCGAAGAACTTTATGAAAACCTTATTTCGAGAACAAGGCTTCAGTATCAATTAACGAAAGCGCTGTCTTTCCGCTTAATCTTCGAATATCGCTATCGTGAAGTATGGTACAAATATATGGACAGTGAAACGGAGGAAATCATCCGTTACAACAGCGCTATAAAGAACTGGAACGTTTTCCCGCTCCTGACATACAGGATCAATCCTTTCACGATTTTCTATGTCGGTATGACGGGCAGCTACAACGACCTGGGCCAGTCTGCTTTCGACGATTATTACTCGCCGCAGTACTATGAGTACAATCGGAATATCGATCGTAACTGGTCCCTGGACAACCGCCAGTTCTTCATGAAACTCCAATATTTATTCCAGACGTAATCTGACCACTGAAATATTATGAGAAAAGGCCGGATCAAATGACCCGGCCTTTTATTTTATTCGAAGACTTTACCGGATATCAAGTTTCACTGGTCATGATAAAGAGCGGCTTCATCTCGAAGCTCTGGTAAATCGGGCGCAGACGATCCTTGTTATAATAAAGGTTGACGTTGACCAGCTTTTTGGTCGATGTTACAACATCGATCGGAACATTGTCGTACCGTCCATTCTTAAGCACGACCAATCTGCCGTGAATCCCGTCAAGAATCAGGTCAAGCGCCAGGTTGCCGTACGCCATAGGCACGATTGAATCGATGGCATCGGGATCGCCCCCGCGCACCAGATAACCGAGACGCTGATTGATGGTGTTGATGCGTTTGCCGCCGTTGAACCCGGGTGACAATTCTTTTATTTTGGCCGAAACCAGATCGCCGACTCCGCCGAGTTTCATGTGGCCGTAAGCATCTTTTTCGGTATTCTGGAAAACCATGTCTCCTTCATCGAACATGGCGCCTTCCGAAACCAGTACGATCGAATATTTGCTCGGGTTCTTGAAGCGATCATCCACCAGCAGTTCGGTCAGGCGTTCCATGCTGAACTTATATTCGGGGATGACACAACGGTTGGCGGCGCCGGCCATGGTCGGAAGCATCGCCGTGAAACCGGCATAACGGCCGAAAACCTCGATCACCAGAATGCGTTCATGCGAACCGGCTGAAGTCCGGAGGCTGTTGCACATCTGAATCGTTCGGCTGACACAGGTCGAAAACCCGATACAATAATCTGTTCCCGGGACATCATTGTCCATAGTCTTGGGAATCGCTACGACTTTGACACCTTCCTTGAAAAGACGGACGCCATAACTGAGCGTATCATCGCCGCCGATTGGAATCATGTACTCAATACCGAGAAACTCGAGATTTTTCAGCACCTCCGGGGTCAGATCATTGAGATCATTCTGGTAACTGCTCTGCAAATGTTCGGGAACATCGGCTTTGGCGACCTTTCCCGGATGCGTTCTTGAACTGTGTAAAAAAGTCCCGCCGGTTCGACCCATCCGATTGACAATTTCTTCAGTAAGAATCTGGTAACACTGGCTATTGTCGGCGCCTTTAGCGCGGATGATGCTGAGCGGTCCGGCCCAGCCGCGCCGAAAACCTATCACCTGGTAACCTTCACGAATCGCCCGAATGGTCACTGCCCGGATTGCGGGATTAAGACCGGGAACATCACCGCCGCCGGTCAGAATTCCGATAACACCCTTTATTTTATTTACATTTGCCACCGCTTTATCTCCTTAGCAAAAATATTCCAACCCCTGTTTTGTAAATTTATCGGCAGAATAATATATAAATATACAACCGCCTGTCCAGCCCTTTATATCATAAAAAAGGGCCCAAATGGTCTGAAAACTCGGGATTTTTCGCAGTTAAAAATTAATTCTGATTCATGCGCCAGATGGCAAAATTGAGCGCCGAAGCATAACTGACCCAGACAAGATAGGGCAGGATTAGAATCCCGGCCGCCGCTTGTCTCATCCAGAATAAAATCATGGTCGCCAGAATGGCCAGCCAGAGTATGATGATGTCGGCAAAAGCCAGTCCCGGATTCCGCATTCCAAAGAAAAACCATGACCAGAGGCCGTTCAGCAGAAGCTGAAGCAAAAACACGCTCAGAGGAATTGCCGCCGTTGCAAAACCGGACTGACGCCAGACCAGCCATGCCGCTATCCCCATTGCGATATACAAAATAGTCCAGACCGGGGCGAAAATCCAATTCGGGGGAGTCCAGGTCGGTTTGGCCAGTTCCTGGTACCATTCTCCCGGCACGGAACGCCCTGAGATAAAACCGACCGCCAGGCAAAGCCCGACCGCGATCACTAACCCGAATATATTTTGACCGGTAGTCATAATTCCCCAAATACGATTTTCCTCTGACCGCTGTTTTGTTATGTAATTTTTCCTGTCTGAATTACATAACAGAATGACCGGCGATTTGTTTTAAAAAATATCGGGATGCTCCATAAAAAAAGGCGGCTGTTGGAAAAACAGCCGCCTTGATAATCAAGCTGGTTAAAAGTCGAAATCGACCAAAAATGCAAAATAGTGCTGTTTGTCCTTCTCTTCTTTCCCAATCACCCTGTATGTATATTCACCATGCAGAGCAACATTGACGGCGGTCCAGTCACCCAGATAGTACCTGACCAGCCCTGAAAAGGCATTGATAGTCTTTTCCTCATCGAAATCCGGCGGTTTGACAAAGTTATACATGGCCGAGACTATCACTCGGTTGTTTGCCAGTCCGGCCCAATCCAGCCGCCCGAATCCTCCGATATAATCGTAATCCTGGGTGGTATCGATATCATTGAAAGCCTTATCATCAAGACCATACAGCATGAACAGCTTCAGATTAAATGTCTGCCAGGTGAATGAGGCATCGCCTCCAAGACGATAAAAGGACTTATTCCCCTTGCCGTCCGCTTCGCCTGATTCGCCGACGTAGAGCGGTGAATCGGTCGGTTGCCAGCCGAGATAAGCAAATGCTCCCGCTCTCTGGCCGGCGCTCTGGCCGTCACCTCTGCCGATAACCTGAGACAGGTTGACATATAAATCCTTGGCATTGTTATTATCCGGGTCGGCGCCGGTACCATTGACAATTCCGGCTCCATATTTGAAAC
>JBFMFJ010000055.1:0-13267 GCA_040752235.1 Candidatus Zixiibacteriota bacterium
AGCTGATGATTGAAAGCCGGAGATTTGTTTGAAAAAACAGATACCATTAGCCATTACTTTTGTTGTCGGAACCGTCCTGGTCCTGTCGGTCTTCTTTCCTCCGATCGAGACGCTCGGTGAGGATTTCTCGCTGTTTTTCGATATTATTGCCGTCTTTGCTTTCTTTCTCGGCGGCGGCAATTTGATACGTGTTCATACGGATAAGATTTTCAGGAAAAGGACCGACTGGCGCTTTTCGATAGTTACGGTTGTCGCTTTCCTGGTTATGCTGGCGGCAGGACTTGGCAAATTATTTAATCCCGGCGGTATTACGGCCGATGTGGCGGCTCCCGGGTCGATGTTCCAGATGATGTATGACTGGATTTTCAATCCGCTGGGCGCAACCATGTATGCCCTGCTGGCCTTTTATGTCGCGTCAGCGTCGTATCGCGCTTTCCGGGCCAAAAACAGTGATGCCACCATTCTTCTGGTGGCGGCTTTTATCATTCTGCTGGGCCGGACGCCGCTGGGCGTCTATGCCACCGCCTGGATCCCGGAATCGTTTTCCATCCTTCAGATTCCCAACCTGGCCATCTGGATTATGACTTCGCCCAACCTGGCCGGGCAGAGGGCCATTATGATCGGTATTGCGCTGGGGGTCGTATCGATGTCGTTACGGCTGATACTCGGCGTTGAACGAACGCATCTGGGGACGGACAATGAGTAATATAGGCCTGATCATATCATTGATTGTCATAGCGATCGGCTTGCTCTGGCTGTTCATTTTATCCCTGCGCGGCAAAGAAGTGGAGAGGCGGATAATTTTCCTGTTTATCGGGTTGTCGGTGTCGGTGCCGCTTTTGTTCAATATTACTTTTTCCGAAAAAGCAACTCCGATTGTCATGGATGTTTTTAATAAGGTCGAAAATTTGCCCGCGGGATCCAAGATATTGCTGTCGTACGATTATGGCCCTTCGATGGCTCCCGAAGTTGAGCCGATGTCGAATGCCTTTTTGCGGCATGCTCTGGCCAAGGGACACAGGGTTTATGTCATGTGTCTCTGGGCGACCGGGCAGTCGCTGGCGGCGACGGCCATTGATTCCGTGGTCAAAAAAGATTTTCCCGACAAGGTTTATGGTGTCGACTACATTAATATTGGCTTTAAGGCGGGCGGTACCGGGGTTCTGAATGTCATCATCACCGATTTCAGAAAAATGTATTTGACGGATGTGGACGGCAGGGATCTTGACTCATTGCCGATATTCAACGGCATTCGGTCGCTCAAGGATATGGATCTTCTGATCTCTATCGGCGGCGGCTATCCCGGGGTCAAAGAATGGATCCTTTTCGCGGGGTCACAGGGTAATATACCGACGGCGGGAGGCTGCGCGGCCGTATCGGCGCCGCTGCTGTACCCGTATTATCCCAAACAAATGGTGGGGCTTCTGGGCGGAATAAAAGGTGCGGCCGAATATGAATCGCAGCTTAAAAAAGTATATAAACGATTCGAAAAATCACCCACACCGGGGATTAAGATGATGGGTCCCCAGACCCTGGCCCATTTGATAGTCATGGCTTTTATCGTTATCGGAAATATTTCATACTTTGTATCGAAACGGAAGCGGAGCTGAAATGGCTGACTCGAAGCGGATTAGTAAGATTATTCTGGCGGCTGTCATAGCCTTTTTCCTGATCAGTTGGATCATCAAGGGTCTTGCTATTCATGATGAGGATTCAGTGTTATGGTTTTCTGTCCGCGATGCCTTCCTCATAACTCTGGCCGCATTTCTGACTCTGGCCATCTTTTCATTTCTCTACAAGGATAATCCTTATTATAAGTTTGCGGAGAATTTATTTGTCGGTGTTTCGGCAGCCTACTGGATGTGTGTCGGATTCTGGTCAACCATTATCGGCAACATGCTTCCGAATTTATCGGAAAGCCTATCAAGTACTTTTGGTGTTCCTTACAAGGGATTCAACATTTTTTATATAGTACCGCTGATTCTTGGCATTTTGCTGTTGATGAGACTGTCCTCAAAAGCAGGCTGGATTTCACGCTGGGCCCTGGCCTGGATTGTCGGGACTACAGCCGGTTTGAATTTGGTTCGTTATCTGAGAACCGATTTTATCAGCCAGGTCAGCAATACATTCGTGCCGCTGCTGGTCGACTGGAAAGGATTCGGAGCGTTTTACTCCGGTCTTTCTCTTGCATCGACCGGGCAGTTTGTCATGACGCTTTCCAACTGGGTGATATTCATCGGGGTGTTCAGCGGACTGATTTATTTCTTCTTCTCCAAGGAACATAAGGGATTTTTCGGCGTCGCCTCGAAGGTTGGGATTTGGGTGCTGATGATAACTTTCGGAGCTTCTTTCGGCTATACCGTGATGGGCCGTGTTTCCCTTCTGGTGGGCCGCCTCACATATCTATTCAAAGATTGGTTAGGATTAATAAGTTAAATTCACATAAACAACACGAGGCCTTTATGAAGCTAAAAATAGTAGTTGTTTTAACCATGCTTTTTATGGGAGTATGGGCCATGGCCTCTGCACAGGAGAGTCTTGAGACAATTGCGGCGCCGGACTCGATTCAGGCCGCACCTCTGCCGGAACCGGCGAAGGAGCTGTCTGCCAAAGATGCTCCGGATGACCATGGCCATGCGATCGATGTGACATGGGCAAAATCCCCCGACGACGGAGAGCGTTTGAAAAACGTTATCGGCTATATCGTCTATCGGGCGGCTAATCCCGACGGACCATTCGAAGCCAGATCAGGGCTACTGCTCGGAACCACCAGTTACACCGATGCCGGAGCACTGAATGAAGGCGAAAATGATTTTATGCCCGATTATCAGGATTATTATTACAGGGTCAGGGCTATGACCCAGGATAGTACAGTTTTCGCGGATTCGGATATATTCGGCCCCGTGCAGTCATACGGCCAGTGGTACGATAAGGGCAAGACCGCGGTATTACTGTTGGTCGCGGGCTTTTTATTTCTGACCATTTTCTTTATCAGCAAGGCCAGGGGCGGCGCCGAATTGTACGTGCGTCGTCTGGCCGGTATCGAGGCGGTTGATGAGGCTATCGGCCGGGCCACGGAAATGGGCAAGCCTATTCTGTATGTGCTGGGTCTGGGAACGGCGGCCGACATTGCCACGATTGCTTCGTACACAATTCTTGGGCGAGTCGCCAAGAAAGTGGCGGAGTATCAAACCGGACTGATAGTCCCGTGCTATGACCCGATTGTTATGACGGTGGCCCAGGAAACGGTCCGGACGGCTTATCTCGATGCGGGCCGGCCTGATGCCTTCAATCAGGATATGGTTTATTTCGTTACCAACCAGCAATTCGCTTATGTCGCCGGTGTCAATGGCGTTATGCTTCGCGAAAGGCCGGCGACCAATTTATATATGGGCAAGTTCTATGCCGAGTCATTGATTCTGGCCGAGACGGGCGTCGTCGCCGGCTCCATTCAAATTTCGGGCACTGACGAAATTTCGCAGATTCCGTTTTTCGTGGTCGCCTGCGACTACACTCTGATAGGCGAGGAGCTTTATGCGGCTTCCGCGTACCTCGGTAAGGAGCCGTTGCTGCTCGGTTCGCTTAAGGCTCAGGATTATGCCAAGGCGGGTGTGATAATTCTTGCCGTGATCGGCTTTATATCGCTGATGCTGGGATATCATGACTTTGTTGACTTTTTCCACGTTACCGGATAGAAGGGTGAATCAAGATGAAAAGACAATTACCATTAATGTTGGTTTTCGTATTCGGATTCGCCATGATCATACAGTATTTTATTCCGCATCAGGCATCCGAATGGGTCAATGCATTCTTTATGGACTGGATGATGATTATCGGTGTCTTTGCCCTGGCTCTGGGGATTTGGTCACTGACAAAAGTCTCCTGGGATAAAGTAAAGTATAAGAAGTCCAACTGGCAATATGCTATAGTAACTCTGGCCGGACTATTTTTAATGATATTTTTCGGTTTCGATTATTTCCGGCATTTTTCGACCCCGGTTGGCTCGAACAATTACATGTATGTGAAGTTCTACCAGCATATCGTCATTCCGATTCAATCCACGATGTTTTCGCTGCTGGCCTTCTTTATCGCTTCGGCGGCTTATCGTGCTTTCCGCGCCAGATCGCTTCTGGCGACCCTGCTGTTGATAGCGGCGCTGGTTATCATGCTTCGTTTCAATCCTCTCCTCGGACCGCTTCAACCGATTATGGAGGATTTTTCGGTGTGGCTTCTGAATGTTCCCAATCTGGCCGCGAAACGGGCGATTGTTATCGGCGTCGGCCTGGGAATGGTCGCCACAGCCCTGAAAGTAATTCTTGGCATTGAGCGTGCCTATCTGGGCAAGGATTGAGGAGGATTGAAGTATGAATATATTTGATCGTATGATGTCGCTGGATCGGCGCTGGGTCTTCCTCTCTCTGGCCATTGTATGCGTGGTAACTTATCTGTGGGATTTCTCGGTTCCGATTACAATCAGCAATGAGGTCAAGTCGATTTATGACAGGTTCGATTCGCTGCAGGAAGGCGATATGATTTATATGTCGGTTGACTATGACCCGAATGCTCTGGCGGAGCTTCACCCGACCACCTACGCCCTGGCGGAAATGTGTTTCCGGAAAAAAGTCAAAATAATTTTCGGAACACTCTCCAACCTCGGTCAGGGTATGGTTGATCAGGTCATCAGAGATATTGCTGATTCTGTCAGTCATGATGCCACATATAACGGCGTTTTCTATAAGGGTCGGGAGATAGTAAACGGTGTGGATTATGTCTTCCTGGGATACAAGCCGTATCCGGCCATGGTTATTCAGGCCATGGGTCTGGATTTCCGGGTGCCTTTCCCGACTGATTTCTACGGTACCATTCTCGACAGCATCCCGATTATGAAAGGTACCAAAAACTTTGATCAGTGCAAAATGGTCATTGACATGGCGGCTGGAAACGTGGCCGAAATGTGGATCACGTATGGTCACGGCAATTATGGTGTTCCCCTGGCCCTGGCGGTCACGGGAGTCATGGGTGCCGACATGTATCCGTATCTCGGATCCGGCCAGATCTTCGGGCTGGCGGCAGGGCTTCTGGGTTCGGCCCAGATTGAGAAGCTGTGCAACAATCCGGGGCGCGCCATGGATGGTATGAGAATTCAGCTCTTTGCTCATATTCTGATTATCTTCTTTATTGTAATGGGCAACGTCGGTTTTCTGGCAACCCGCAACCGGAATAAGATGAGATAGGAGGTGGTCATAATGGAATGGAGTACTTTTTTGTGGACGACACTGGGAGCATTTCTGACGTTATGCACCTTCTCTTTTTTGTATAAGGACAATCCCTTTTACAAATTCGCGGAGCATTTGGTGGTCGGCGTCTCGGCCGGATATTTCGCGCTGGTTTTATGGCACCAGATTCTGATTCCCAACCTGTTCGAGCGGCTCAATGACGGTGACTGGTATTTGCTGTGGATTAATTCCTCGCGATTCTGGTATCTGATTCCGGCCGCGCTGGGTGTTATGATGTGGACCCGTTTCTCGCGGAAAAGATCATGGATCAGCCGCTGGCCGATTGCTCTGTATATGGGTATTGCGGCCGGTATGGCTGTTCCGCGTGAAATGCAGGCCAGGGTTATCGAGCAGTTATGGTCGGCCATGCGTGGTATCATCAACTGGGGCAATTTCTTCAGTCTCGATGCTACGGCCGGCATCGCCAGCGTAATTATTTTCCTGGGAACACTGGCGGCCCTGTTTTATTTCTTCTTTTCCAAGGAGCATACCGGACCGTTCAAGATTGTGTCGAATTTCGGTATCTGGATTCTGATGATCGGATTCGGTGCTTCCTTCGGATACACGGTGATGGGCCGTATTTCGCTGTTCGTTCAGCGCATTCAGGTTCTTAATGACTGGACGATAATTGCCTGGGAGCCGGGCAAAGGCGGTTTCAAGCTTTTCTGGTTCCTGGTCTTTGGTGTCTTTATTATCTGGGCGGTTTTTGAAATTGTCAGTTTTTTCAATAGACGAGGTAAAGTCCCTGAAGCCTGATAAGACATAAATAGCCAAAAAAAGCCCCATTTTCCTGGGGCTTTTTTATTTTGTCAAACCGTCTTTGTAAATATGCGTATTCTATTATATTACAAAAAATAAATTTTTTTGATTTGCAATATGCTGGCCTGTAAAGAATTATAAAAAATATTTTCGATTTTCCTTGACAACCCCTGTCGATTTGAGTATTATTTCGATGTCGATAGGTTGGGCCGAGCGATAAGTTATTTTTTTTAATTGGGTAACATAACTTCATTAGCTGAAAGTGAGGAGGGGATGGCTGAAACAGCTAATTCCGCCGGCACCAAAACTAAATCAAAGAGGAAAGGCAAGGGAAAGCTTTCCACGCCCGAGGCCCGTCGTGAGTATCAGCGCCGTTATTACCAGATGCACAAAGAAAAGGCAAAGGAATATCAGCGGCAATATAATTTAACTCACAAGAAAAAGGCCCGGGGGGGCAGAGGTAAGGCGAATTTTGTTTGTCCGCGCGAAGTAATCCGTTCGACCTTTAATACCTCTGACATTATGCATGCGCCGGTCGAGAAAACGCTGAAGATTCTGGAGAAAATCATCAGCGGAGAACGTCTTTTCACTATGTAGTTTTGCTGCCTCCCAGTTTCTGGCGGCGAAGTGAGAATTCTCGCTTCCGCCGCCTTTTTTTATTGCGTATAACTGAAAATTAATGTATTTATGTCCATAATTTTTTGACAGGAGGGGAAATCGGTAATGGTTGCAAGGAAGAAAGAAGGGAAGAAAAAGACCAAAAAGGACGCGAAGAAAACAGCTAAACCAGGAAAAAAGAGTATGAAAGAAGCTACGCCTAAAACGAAGGCTAAGACCGTAACCTCTAAAAGCAAAGCAGAAAAGTCGAGCGACAAAACATCCAAAGATAAATCGACCAAACAACTGCTGAAACATAAGCCTTACTACTTCTTTGGAGCGGGAAAGGCCGATGGCGAAGCCGGCATGCGGGATTTGCTTGGCGGCAAAGGCGCCGGACTGGCCGAAATGAGCCGAATCGGAGTGCCGGTTCCTCCCGGATTCACTATTACAACCGAAGTCTGCACTCTCTATTATGAAAATGATCTTAAGATTCCCGCCGACATCGATAAAGAACTTACCGAATATATGGGCAGAATCGAAAAAATCGTAGGGGCCAAATTCGGTGATCCCGAAAATCCCCTGCTGGTGTCCGTCCGATCCGGCGCCAAATTTTCCATGCCCGGAATGATGGATACTATTCTGAATCTTGGATTGAACAAAGACACTCTAAAGGGACTGGCGGCCAAGACCGGTGACGAGCGGTTTGCCTATGACAACTATCGCCGGTTTGTCCAGATGTTCGGTAATGTCGTTCTGGGTATCGATAAGGACCAGTTCGAGACCGTTATCGAAACCAAGAAAAAAGACAGAAAAATCAAACAGGATTCCTCCCTGCAGGTGGAGGATCTCAATGATATCATAAAGAAATACAAACAGATCATTAAGCGCAAGACGGGCGAAACATTCCCTGACGACCCCTATGTCCAGCTCCGAATGGCCCGGGATGCCGTATTCCGCTCCTGGAATAATCCCCGCGCTATCAGCTATCGCCGTCTTAACAACATTCCCAGTGATCTGGGCACGGCCGTTAATGTGCAGGCAATGGTTTACGGCAATATGGGCAATTCTTCCGGTACCGGCGTTGGATTCACCCGGAATCCGGCTAATGGCGAGAAGGAATTTTATGGCGAGTATCTGATTAACGCCCAGGGCGAAGATGTCGTAGCCGGGATCAGGACTCCTCAGCCGATTTCCAGCCTCAAGGACGAAATGGCCGACGTGTACAAGCAGCTTAAGGATATTACCGACAAGCTGGAAAAACATTATCGTGATGTCCAGGATTTCGAGTTTACGATTCAGGAAGGTAAGCTTTATATGCTCCAGACCCGGACCGGCAAGCGGACCGTTCAGGCGGCCCTTAAAATCGCGGTCGATATGGTCAAAGAGAAGCTGATTACCAAGGAAGAGGCGCTGATGCGTATCGATCCCGGTCAGCTTGATCATCTCCTGCATCGAAGACTCGATCCGGCGGCCAAATATGATGTCATTGCCAAGGGTTTGCCGGCCTCGCCGGGCGCCGCCTCGGGAGCGGTTTATTTCAACTCGGATGATGTCGTCAAAGCGTCCAAGGGCAAGGTTAAGCCCATTCTGGTCCGGCAGGAAACCAATCCGGATGATATCGAGGGGATGCATGCCTCAGCCGGTATCCTGACCTCGCGCGGCGGAATGACTTCACATGCGGCGGTTGTTGCCCGCGGTATGGGAAAGTGCTGCGTTGCGGGATGTGACGCGGTCAGGGTCAATGAAGCCAAAAAGCAGCTTCAGATTGGCAAATTGATCATCAAACAGGGTGAGATTCTCACTCTCAACGGTTCCACCGGCGAAGTGATAATCGGCGAAGTTCCGACCATCGAGCCGGAACTTTCGGGAACCTTTGCCGAATTCATGACCTGGGCCGATGAAATCCGCAAATTGAAAGTCCGCACCAACGCTGATACGCCCAATGATGCCTCGCAGGCCATTCAGTTCGGCGCCCAGGGTATAGGTCTCTGCCGCACCGAACATATGTTTTTCGCCGAAGATCGACTTCCGATCGTTCAGGAGATGATTCTGGCCGATTCCACCATGGAGCGCCAGGATGCTCTTGATCGGCTGCTGCCGTTCCAGAAGAAAGACTTCAAGGGTCTGTTCGAAGTGATGGACGGCTTCCCGGTCACTATCAGGACGCTGGATCCGCCTCTTCATGAATTCCTCCCGGACAAGGCCTCGATCAAGGAAGAGATTGATCATCTCGATAAGTATGATGAGCACTATGATGAGCTTCTGGCGAAGAAGAAGAAAATCCTGCGGCGAATAGACGAATTGAAGGAAGTCAACCCAATGCTGGGGCATCGCGGCTGTCGCCTCGGTATTGTCTATCCGGAGATAACCGAAATGCAGGTTCGTGCCATTATGGAAGCCGCCTGTGAACTGGCCCGGGCCAAGAAAAAGGTCATCCCGGAAATCATGATTCCGCTGATCGGGCATATCAATGAATTCAGGAATCAGAAGGAAGTGGTCGAGCGCATCGCCAATGAAGTCATCAAGAAGTACAAACTGAAAACAATGGAATATCATATCGGGACCATGATCGAGATACCGCGGGCGGCTATCACCGCCGATCAGATTGCAAAGGAGGCGGAGTTCTTCAGTTTCGGCACCAATGATATGACCCAGATGGCGATGGGATTCTCGCGCGATGATGCCGGTAAGTTTCTCCGTTACTACATAGAGAAAGGCATCCTTCCGAAAGATCCGTTCGTGACGATCGATCAGGAAGGTGTCGGTGAGCTGGTAAAAATGGGAACGGAAAAAGGCCGCTCCATCAATCCCAATCTTAAGGTTGGTATTTGCGGTGAACATGGCGGCGATCCGGAATCGGTCGAGTTCTGTCATCGTACCGGCCTTGATTATGTTTCCTGTTCGCCTTTCCGGGTGCCGATTGCGCGGCTGGCTGCCGCACAGGCGACTATTCGGGAAAAACAGAAAACCGCTGAACGCGATAAGTAATTATAGAATATAGTCGATATCAAAAGCCGCCTTACCGGCGGCTTTTGATTTATGGACCATGCGGTATTCGCCGGGGAGGTAATGTGACAAAAATTAACACCATCCTGTTCGACATCGGTTGGCCGATTATCGATGAAACCGAGGCGCACCGCGCCTGGAATGAGCATCTTCGCAGGCGAATCTATGCTATCAAGGGCAAATCGGTTTCGGAGGCCGCCATTAAGAAATATGAGGCCAAGGCTGTCGAGTGCTATGCGCCGTCCTTGTTTTCCTATGTCATCTGGCAATTGGTGAAGCCGAACGAGGATGCCTTTTACTTGCTTCGCTCCGAATTCGATAACTTCCGGCCGTTCGAACATTACCGGATTCAGCCCGGAATTATCGATGTCCTTTCGAAACTTCACGGCAAATTCAAACTCGGGTTTGCGGCCAACCAGCCGAAGGTGGTCCAAGATTACCTTAATGAAATGGGCATTCTGAAATTCTTCGATTCGCGAGAGGTTTCCGATGATATCGGTTATTCCAAGCCGGATATGCGGATGTTTCTGAAAATTCTCGAGAACCTTGACTCAAAACCGGAAGAAACCGCCATGATCGGGGATCGTCAGGACAATGATATCGTGCCGGCAAAGATGATCGGGATGACCGCCATCAGGATCAATGTCGGCCCTCATCGTGATCAGAAGATCCGTGTTCCCAGGGAAAAGCCGGATTATATAATAAACAGGATGGTCGATCTTCTGGAGATTCCCTTTATTGCCGAGCGGTTGATTGATAAAAGTTAGGATGGCGCACTATCATGGAATCCTGTCACCGGCAAAGCCTGCATGCAATAAATAATTGATTTGAACCGTGGCTTCGACATATCGCCATTCATATTTTATAATCTATTGGGAGAGAGTATGTTATCTTGAAGTATAAGAGCGGCAAGCCAATCTTTAATTATTTCCTGAAAAAATTGAACGGGAGCTGGCTATAAGCGTCTTAATATATAGAAAACTGTGAAAAAAACAGTTGTCAGATAAGTGGTTTTTGGTTATAATTGCAGTCTAAAATAGAACTTAAGCTGTTGAGGAGTGATAAATAATGAAAAAGCTGATTTTGTTATTGCTGATTGTCTTTGCCATACTGGCCAGTTGTGCTGATGATATTATAATCCCTCAGCAAAGCCCGCTTAGAGGGGCATATAGGGGATCTTATACTGTGGTTGAGAACTACAATACTGGCGGAGCCACCGTTACGCATTTTCAATATGTCGATTGGACATTTACAGATCAGAAATTCTTTTGCGATGTTAATGATACTATTAGTTCGGAAATTTGGTTATGTAATTTTTCGGGCGGTTATAAACTGGAAAACGTTTTGGTTTTCTCTGATACTCTGGTGGGTGTACAGACTTGTAATAAGGATTTTATTCCCGTTGGCGATATGCAATTGATTCGTTATCAGAATGAAGAAGGTTTGTTGGATTCCATGGAAATATCTCAGTATGATATTCCTCATACAATGCTTAAGACTCTGATGTTATATCCAGTGGATTAAAATTACTTCTAAGAAATGCCTCCGGCCAGTCGGAGGCTTTTTTATTAAAGAGGGATTTGATTATGTTATTCAGGAAAAATTTTATCTGGCTTTTAGCCGCATCAATGCTTCTTTCCATGGCGGTCGGCGTTATGCTCGGCTGTGATAGTAATGATAAAAGCACCACACCGGTAGAATTTACTTATCCTCATGTATATACGGGAACATATAAAGCTGTCCAAAACTGGATGCAGAGCGATTCCAGCTGGACTCTTTGCACCGCGACCTTCACATTCGCCAATGACTACACTTTTACTATTAAGATCGATACGGCCAGTTGTGTCGGCGATTTCAACCCCTGCAGTGCCAAAGGCACATATTCCTTTAACGGGGACAGCCTGTTTATTGAGATAGACAACGAAAACTATTGGTCTGAACTATGTTCAATAGACTTTGGCAGCGTGCATACCGCAGAATATGATCCCGATAAGACCGGTTACAGATATATAATCGACGATGATTACATCGTATTCGAATGCCGCGGCGTCAAATACCGCAAGATCGAATTCTACGGCCGCTAAATAAATTTTATCTTTATTCTTCTTTTCTTCATTTTTACTGACATGCTCTGTCAGTGACCTCTCTTATTATTTCCCCGGGAGGCAGGGAGCAGGGGGCAGCAGGGTTGGGCATAGGGACAGGGGCTGGGGCAGGACGCAGGAGGCAGGGGGCATGGTGATTTTGTGTGTATTTTCTGACAAGCGAGGAGGGGAATATGCTTGCCAAGGTTTATTCGGCAGCGACGCTTGGAGTCAACGCCTATCTGGTGGAAGTCGAAGCCGATATCCAGCAGCAGCTTCCGTTATTTATCACGGTCGGTCTGCCGGATGGGGCGGTGCGCGAATCCAAGGAGCGGGTGACGGCGGCAATAAAGAATTCGGATTTTGTCTTTCCGGCCAAGAAAATAACTATCAATCTGGCGCCGGCCGATATTCGCAAGGAAGGGTCGGCTTTCGATCTGCCGATGGCGGCCGGAATTCTGGCCGCGACCGGGCAGATTTTGCGGGAACGATTCGATGATTTTGTCCTTTTGGGGGAACTGTCGCTCGATGGGGCCATTCGCCCGGTTCCGGGGGTGCTTCCGATGGCCATGCATGTGCAGGATGCGAACGGGAAGCGAGGGATTATTGTGCCCAGGGAAAATGCGCCCGAGGCGGCCATGGCGGAAAATCTGAAAGTCTATCCGGTATCGACACTTAAAGAGGCGGTGCATTTTCTGGAAGATGAAGGCAGCATCCGGCCATATGAGCTGGATATCAGTTCGGTTTTTTCCTCCTCGCGGAAATATGATGTCGATTTTTGCGATGTCAAGGGTCAGGAATCGACCAAGCGGGCGCTGGAAGTGGCCGCGGCGGGCGGGCATAATATTATTATGATCGGCCCGCCCGGTTCCGGAAAGACGATGCTGGCGCGGCGTCTGCCGACCATTCTGCCCGATATCACCATACCGGAGGCACTCGAGACGACCAAAATACACTCCGTGGCGGGACTATTGTCGAATAATACCGCCCTGATTGCGACACGGCCGTTCCGGGCGCCGCATCATACGGTATCGGACGCCGGCCTGATCGGAGGCGGGCGGATTCCCAAGCCGGGGGAGGTTTCCCTGGCGCATCATGGCGTGCTGTTCCTCGATGAAATAGCGGAATTTCATAAGGATGTCCTGGAGGTGCTTCGGCAGCCCATGGAGGACGGCCAAGTGACGCTTTCGCGGGCGACCATGTCGCTCACCTATCCGGCCTCATTTATGCTTGCGGCGGCAATGAATCCGTGCCCGTGCGGCTATTTCGGCGACAATTCGCACGAATGCAACTGCACCTCGGCCGCGATACAACGATATATGTCGCGCATATCGGGACCATTACTTGATCGTATCGATATCCACATTACGGTGCCCTCGGTGAAGTTCAAGGAGTTGTCCTCGGATGCCTGCGGCGAGAAATCGAGTGTTATCAGGGAACGGGTCAATGCCGCCCGCAAATGCCAACAGGAGCGGTTTAAGGGCGAGAAAAAGATTTTTTGCAACGCTCACATGCAGTCCAAGGATATTCGGAATTATTGCC